>JABDQY010000171.1 GCA_013042025.1 Bacteroidia bacterium | reverse complement strand
CAACCTGCCTATTTGTTAAGCAGAAATGAAATAAACATTGACACCTCGTTTCGATTTGAAGGAATAGAGTTCAACCCTTTTAGTACCGATTCTAGTCAAAGCTTTGATAACTTCGTTGATTCAAACCTGAATCAGGTAACACGAAATTATAAAAACAGAACATTTGCCCTGTTGCCAAGTAGTTTAAGATTTTCTTGGACCAAATCGTTAAATCTCAAAAACAGAGTTTCGGTTCAATTATCTACCACTCAGTTTGGTAAATATGGCTATTGTGCTAGCTTCTCACACGGGTACTTATTTGGTCCTAAATTAAAAATTCAATCTACTGTAGCTTTTGGGAATTATTCTTCATTTCAATGGAACGAGGCAATAGAATATAGAGCCAGTGAAAAAGTAAATCTGTTCGCTAGTGCTGTTGGATTAAATGCGATGTTATCTCCTAACCTTTCGCACAGTTATGGCATCTCAATTGGAATCTCAAATTGTTTTTGAATCATAGAAACTAACTCCGACCCGAAATTGACTAAATCTTGAATTTCGTTGATACCCATTACTCTAAAATACCTAAAAACAAGCATTTCATTTTCTGAGCTTTCTATATGATACATATTGTTACGAGCAAGAAAGGCTTTCATGTCTTTATTGAAAAAGAGCTTAATTTCTTCTTTGTTTTCCCCTTTAATTGAGAATTCATGACCGAAATCATCTTCTTCACCGAAATCAATATCTTCTTTAACTGCCAAGTCTAACAACCTATTAAAGAGTTTTTCTTTATCCAACTCAAAATCAGGTATGTCTTGATTGAAACAAAGACGCATCATCGTTGCATTATGAACTTCGGCTGTCATCAACGCACCTTCATCAAATGTAATGTCCGTTATTTCCCAATTTACTTCGTTAGAAAAAACTCCTCTAATTTGGTTTTTTGCATATTCGATAGGGCGAGTATCAAAAAACTTGTTTGTTTTCAAATAATCAATATTCCAATTTATTTTCGGTTCAAAGTGCCAGTTGTTTTTAAAACAAAACTCTTTTAAATCTTTCTGTCTTTTAGACAAAGGTTTTCTGACCATTTGAGGAAGTGCATGTATGCTATAGGGGTGTTCGCTGGTGGTAAGATGTTCATCCAATCCCAATACTTCAAAGGACCCCCCTCGCTCATCGGCATAATCTTTTCCCCATTCACTTACAAATTCGAGCATCGAAAAATCAATAAGACGTGCATGTGAAAAATCAAATACGATACGATCATTTTCAGGGATATCTAGCAAAATAGCTCTGATTTTAAGAACATTGGTGAAGTTAGCTACACCCTTAACTCTTAGGTGATAATGGTCGTCTATTCTTGCAAGGTTAAAAGAGGGTTTTGCAAGATATTTGAAAAAGAGGGATGCTGGCAGGTGTGATCGAATTAAATGAATGACAACTGTAAACAGTATACCAATCAAAATTCCCTTATTTAAATCAGTAAGCAATGTAGAAATAAGCGTTACAGTGAGTATCATAAACTGCTCATACCCTTTTAAGCTTGCATCTTTAAATACTTTTGGAGACGCGAGTTTATAGCCTGTAAACACCAGAATTGCCATGAGTGCTGCTTTTGGCACTAATTGTATGTATGGACTTAACAAAAACACAAAGAGTAAAATAAGTGCTCCGTGTATGAAATTTGAAAGCCTTGTTTTAGCCCCATGATTTATATTCACTGAACTTCGAGCAATTACCGTAATTACAGGCAACCCTCCAATCAAGCCAGAAATTACTGTGCTTATTCCCATTGCAGAAATATCCGTATTAAGATTTGTTTTTCTTTTTAAAGGGTCAATTTTATCAATTGCTTTTGCACTACCCAGTGTCTCTATTGTCGAGACTAAAAACACAGACAGTACTACAAGCCAAAAAGCAAGAGTATTGATTTTACCAAAGTTTGGCAAAGTTAAAAAACCCGCAAAAAGGTTCTCAGGAAGAGTTATTAGATCAGTGGAAGGAACCAACGAGTGCTGACTTCCAAATAGAGTAATTTGACCATCAATTAAATACTGAAAGAGCATGTAAAGTGGAATCGAAATTAGTAGTAACCAGATGGGTGCAGGAACATATTTAATGAACTTATTCTTGACATAAGGATGCCATGCAAGAATTAATAGACTATTGGCAAATATGATTGCAATCAGAGGGTTCATATTTATAATGCTTTGCGGAATTGCCATTAGGTTTTCCCAGTCATTTGCACCCTTAAAGCTAACTCCCAAACCAGTATGAACTTGGCTTCCGAGAATGATGACTCCAATTGCTGCCATCATGCCTTGAACCACGGAAGACGGTATAAAGTCTCCCAATTTTCCTAGTTTAAAAATGCCAAAAGCAAATTGCAAAATCCCGCTACAAACAAATGCTGCAAGCACATATTCCCAACCATCTAGAGCAGCCATTGCTCCTATTACAATACCAATTAATGCAGGTGATGGTCCGTTTATTGAAACATTACCACTCTTAAAGAAAGATGAGATTAAACCGCCAACCATTGCTGCAGTCAACCCTGCCATTAGGGCAGAAATGGGCAACTCCATTGCAATAGCAATACCTATAGATAGAGGTAGTGCAACCAGAGAAACGCTAAAACCGGCTAATACATCACTTCGCCAGTAGGTTTTAATATCGTTTAGTATGGTTTTGATTGTGGACTACTTAAGGCAGCCAATATAGTCAAATTCTAGAGAATCAGTAAGTTATGAGTATAGAGGGAATTTTGTAGTTAAAGCATGAACCTTCTTTCTTACCTCACTGACAACTTCTTCATTATCAACGTTCGATAACACTTCATCAATAAGGTCGGCTATAATATCCATATCAGCCTCTTTAAATCCACGTGTAGTAATTGCTGGGGTTCCTATTCTCATTCCAGATGTTACGAATGGGGAGCGAGTTTCAAAAGGAACAGTATTTTTATTGATTGTTATATCTGCTTTTACTAAAGTGTTTTCTGCTATTTTACCAGTTAGGTTTTCATCTTTAGTTCTTAGATCTATTAACATCAAATGGTTATCTGTGCCTCCAGAAATTATTTTATACCCTCTTGAAACCATTGCTTTAGCCAATGCTTGTGCGTTAGCTATAACTTGTTTACAGTATTCTTTAAATTCTGGTTTTAATGCCTCACCGAATGCAACTGCTTTAGCTGCGATAACATGCTCTAGTGGCCCACCCTGTGTTCCAGGGAATACAGCACCATCAAGTACAGAAGACATCATTCGAGTATTACCTTTAGGTGTTTTAATATCCCATGGGTTTTCAAAATCTTGCCCCATCATAATTAGTCCACCTCGTGGTCCTCGTAAAGTTTTATGCGTAGTTGTAGTTACAACATGACAGTGCTGCATTGGATTGTTTAGCAATCCAGTTGCAATTAGTGCCGATGGATGTGAGATGTCTGCTAAGAGAACTGCCCCAACTTTATCGGCGATTTCTCTAAATCTCTTATAATCCCAGTCTCTAGAATATGAACTTGCACCACAAATAATCAATCGTGGTTGATGTGCAATGGCTTTTGCTTCAACATCATCCATATCAACCAATCCAGTATTTTCATCTACACCATAAGAGGCTGCGTTATATAGTTTTCCTGAAAAATTTACTGGAGAACCATGGGTTAAATGACCCCCATGTGAAAGATCAAAACCCAGTAGCCTATCACCTGCATTTAAGCATCCCAAAAGTACTGCAGCATTTGCTTGAGCTCCACTATGGGGCTGAACATTTGCCCAAGCAGCTCCAAACAATTCTTTAGCTCTATCAATTGCCAATTGCTCAATTTGATCAACAATTTCACAACCACCATAATACCTTTTTCTAGGCAATCCTTCGGCATATTTATTAGTGCAAACACTTCCCACAGCATTCATCACATCAGTAGATGTAAAGTTTTCTGAAGCGATTAGTTCAATTCCGTTTTGTTGACGCTTTAGCTCCTTGTCTATTAGTTCAAATACAATGTCCTTCATTATGCAAATTTTATTTTATTTAACTCTTGTAGAAATGCGATACCTTTAAGATAACAAAGTCCTTTTAATGCCATGAAGTTTATAGATATTTCGAAGTTCATTTTATGATAGATATTTTTGAGTTATCAAAGAAAATACTAGATATACTAGTAAACAAAGAAACACTCCAAAAAACTTTAGCAATAGTATCAACACTAAACACAATGCTATCATTAATACGCGAGCAATATTGAGTTGCTTGATGGAAGAACCAATTTTAATTGACAATAATTTAAGATTACTGATCATGAGAACTCCTCCTAATACCACAAATAATAGTATAAACAAAGGACTATTCATCCAAGAATTTAATGTTAAGCTTTGTTCAGCAGCAAAAGGAATAGAAAATGCTGTAATTGAAAACATTGGTGTAGGAAGACCCACAAAGTATTCATTGCTTTGTTCCATAGAATTAAATTTTGCTAAACGATATGCAGCAAACAGAGCAATTAATAGTGCAATATGGTAAAAATCCAAAGGAAGAATTCCCCTTAACAATTCTGAATCTACAATTTCATTTTTCCAATAATGAAATAAGACAAGTGACGGAGCTACACCAAAACTGACAACATCAGCTAGGGAATCTAGCTCTTTCCCCATAGTTGAACCAACATTTAACAATCGTGCTACCGTACCGTCAAGGAAGTCAAAAACCAATGCAGTAATTGCAAGGATTAAAACAAGGTTAAAATTTGCTTGGAACGAGGCAATGATAATTAATACACCACAAAGTAAGTTTCCCAATGTAAAAAGGTTTGGAATTTGGTTTTTGAGATTCACTATTGCAAAGATGTGATAAATATATGCATTTGTATTGTGCCCTTTGGAAACTCAATGACGAGTTAAGTTTTTTCGATAAACCGATAGGATTGAAGAATGAGCAACATGGATATTACATGTAAAAATGTGCGACTCATATAATGAGTCACACATATGTAGAAGTGTTATTAAAAACTAGCGACTAAAAGTTATTTCAGTAATATCAGTACCATCCAATTCTGTAACTCTTAGAGTAGATTCGTCTAGTAACGAAATGTCTAGTAAATCTCCATCTATGTTGATTTTTGTCTCATTATTAGCGAAAGACCATGGCACAGTATCAGTTTGAGGATCTTGAGGGTCGCATTTAGTAGGTCCCTCATCAATGGTAATTTTGCCATTTAAACCAAAAGACCAAGTGTTGTCCAATTCACATGCATCAAAAAAAGCTGTTACATCAGTCCATGTAGCCCCATTATCGCCGCTTCCTCGAACTTGAGTAAGCGTCCAAGGAGAACTTGAAATTATCTCAGTATTGGTTTTTGACGGAGCTGGGGTAACGGTAGTATCTGGTTCTTCGGAACATGCCGAAAAGAAGACCGAGGTAGAAGCAATAAGTGCTAATAGGGTTAAAACTTTTATTTTTTTCATGATTTGTTTTTACCGAAAATAGAACTTTAATCAGAGTTTTTGTAATTTATTTAATTTAAGGATGATTATTACCATCCCCAAAACTTTTTAATATCATCTATTCCTAGATCCTTTTTTCTCTGAACATATTCGTTGAAAACGTCAGTAAAGCATTGGTTAAGAACAACATCGGGTAGCATGTGACTTATTAAAACGAGACGTTTTGAAAGAATATCCTCAATGTTTTGGGCGAAATACCCATGCCAAAAGGCATATGCTTTTTCTTCAAGCTCAGCATCACCAATACCAGAAATATTTAGCTTGGTCAACGCTTTTTCTCTTTCTATATCAGAGGTATGTGGATCTTCTATGAATGCAATTATTTTTTCAATTGCGTCCATTTTTATTTTAAGAAATCGAGTAAATTGGTACTTAAGATTTTTGCTTTTGTTTTGTTACTTAAATCATTCATTTGTTCAATAAATGCACCATGTTCTAAGTCCCCTAGAGGAAACGGATAGTCAGTTCCATATGCAATTTTATCTTCTCCCATTACTTCGATTAAGTAGCGTAAAGCCCCTTGATCATGAGTAATACCGTCTACCCAGAACTTGCCTTTGTATTCATATGGGTCTTTAACGTTGTTGATATTCACCAAGTCTGGCCGGCAATGCCACCCATGACTTATTCTACCTAAGGTATGAGCAAAAGAACCACCACCATGTGCAAACATTACTTTGAGGTCTGGAAATTTATCAAATATCCCACCGAAAAGCATTGAGCATATTGCTCTCGATGTCTCTGCTGGCATACCTACTAACCAAGGAAGCCAATATTTTTCCATGTCTTTTTGTCCCATCATTTCCCAAGGATGAATAAATATGCTCATACCCAAGTCCTGTGCTGCCTGCCAAAATGGATGGAAATCCGGATGATCAAGGTTTTTATCTAAAATATGAGATGCAATCTCTAAACCGGGCATTCCAAGCGATTTACAACGCTCCATTTCTTTTATTGCCAATTCTATATCCTGCATCGGGACTGTTCCTAAAGAAATAAATCGTTTTGGAAATCGATTTTGTACAGAACTTAAGTGGTCATTAATAAACTGACTCCACTCATATCCATGTTGAGGTTTCGCCCAATAATTGAACAGCACGGGAATTGTACACAACACCATTTGTTCTACATTGTATTCATCCATTTCGGGTAGAATAGCTGTTTCGTCATAACAGTTTTTCTCAACTCTTCTAAAAAACACACCATCATCTCTCATCATTCGTTTAGCTCCAGTACCGGGTTCATCTTCTAAGTAGATAAATCCACCATATCCAAACTTCTTGTCCAACCGATCCCAAGTTGGAGGCATTATATGTGCGTGTGAGTCAATTTTAGTAATTTTCGTCATTCTTTTATGTGGTTTGCGAATGTATGAAAAAATTGAGCATAGTTTTCGTGCAACGTTTCTTCATCTTTCTTCGTTTTATTTGTAATAAATATTTTATACGATGAATAAAGAGTTAACAGTAGGAAGCAGAATTGAACATTCCGATTTTGGGGATGGGATTGTGTGCAGAATAGGTATTGATACATTCACCATTAGTTTTTATGAAGGAGGCACCCAAGAAATAGACAGAAAATCTCCAGATATTAAAATCATTGAAGTACTTGAAGGATTTAACAATATGGTTAGCATGGATGAAATTGAGGATATTTTTTACGGAATGATGTCTCGCTATACTGATGCCACTGAACGCGTATTAATTGGAGAAAAATGGAAAGGGGGATTATTGGTACTAGAACCCAAAGATGAGAATTTATCAGTAAAGGAAATACCGATTGAAACATTTTTTCATAAGATAGTAATGGTGAGAGATCGTCTACGAGTTTTGGAACAAAACATTAATAGCCATAAGGTACTAGATGACCAAGATAAAGTCAATTTACAACAATACATTACACGGATATATGGCTCCCTAACAACGTTCAACGTGTTGTTTAGAGACAAAGAAAACCACTTTAAAGGAGAAGGTAAGAAGTAGAAATGTTTTCTTAAACAAACCGTGGATCTGTTTCCATCACGGTTCCACATTTATTACAGGTTCGAAGTTCTTCGCTTGCATAATACTCTCGGAATCGAGGTAAAAAGTCTTTTTCAATATCTGTTAATGGAAATTTGTATTCATGAAGTTTGTTGTTACAGTTATCGCAAAACCACATTAATCCATCTTGCTCCTCTTTGGTTCTTTTGCATTCAATTACCAAACCAATACTTCCTTCACTTCTCATTGGACTGTGTGGTATCATTGCTGGAAGCAAGAACATTTCACCTTCTTTAATAGGAACATCAACCGCTTTTCCATCTTCCTGAATTCTAACGTTTATATCACCTTCTATTTGATAGAACCACTCTTCTGTTTCGTTATAATGATAGTCTTTTCGTGCATTTGGTCCAGCAACAATCATCACGATATAGTCACCACTTTCCTTGTATAAATTTCTGTTTCCAACAGGTGGTTTTAATTCGTGTCTATTCTCATCTATCCACTTATGTAGATTAAAAGGTTTTCTAACGGCCATAATACGTGATTCTTAAAGGACGAAATTAATCAATCTTATGAACATATGCATTCGCCCATTTTCCAAAACTTTGTTGTACGTTTGTTGCTAATAAAGAAAATATGTTTTCTACAGTATTATTATTCGGTTTAGGGGCTCCAGAAATAGTTGTTATCGTATTGGTAGTTTTGCTATTGTTTGGAGGAAGAAAAATCCCTGAATTAATGAAAGGACTAGGTTCTGGAATTAGAGAATTTAACAAAGCTAAAAACGAGGTTTCTGAGCAGATTAAAGAAGGAATCAACGAAGAACCAAAAAAGGACGATAACAAGTCTGGATGATTGCAAAGAAATATTCATCTCTTTCTCAAATTCAGCTAGACCTTAACCAAGGTAAGACATCTTGTGTTGAGCTTGCGGAATATTATTTGTCTCAGAACGAAGAAAAAAAGCATTTAAATGCGTTATTGGAAGTTTTTACTGAGGAGGTAAGGGAACGTGCATTGATTATTGATGCCAAACTAAAAAACGGTACCGCAGGAAAGCTTGCAGGGATGTTTTTGGCAATAAAAGACAATATATGTTATGATGGTCATACTGTTTCAGGATCATCTAAAATAATTGAAAAGTATGAGGCGGTATATACATCCACAGCTCTGCAACGTTTGCTTGATGAAGATGTAATTGTAATTGGAAGATGCAATTGCGATGAATTTGCCATGGGTGCAAGTAACGAAAATTCAGCTTTTGGAGTTGTTCGAAACGCAGCAGATGAAACAAAAGTTCCTGGTGGATCGTCTGGAGGAAGTGCAGTGGCGGTTCAAGCTGACTTATGTTTAGCCGCCCTTGGCTCAGATACAGGAGGATCAATAAGACAACCGGCGAGCTTTACTGGAACTATTGGTTTAAAACCAACTTACGGAAGAGTTAGCAGGTGGGGATTGCTGGCATATGCATCAAGTTTTGATCAAATTGGACCAATTACATCCAGTGTATCAGATTCGGTTTTGTTGCTTGAAACAATGGCGGGTCATGATCAAAGAGATGCGACATCTTCATTAGAAAAGGTTAATAGCCATATTCAAGATATCGATAAGAAGTATACAATATCTTATTCTAAAGAAGCTTTGGAAAGTGAGGGACTAGATGAAGATGTACGGTCTGTTTATATAGACCTAATAGAAAAGCTTAAAGCAGATGGACATGTTGTAAACGAAAGAAGCTTTCCATATTTGGACTACATGGTTCCCTGTTATTACGTTTTAACCACCGCTGAAGCATCCTCTAATTTGTCAAGGTATAGTGGAATTCTATATGGTGAAAGAAGCAAAGAATCACATGACATAGAGTCAACATTCAAAAAATCTCGTGCAGAAGGATTTGGTGAAGAAGTTAAAAGAAGAATAATGACAGGAACGTTTGTTTTAAGTGCAGACTATTATGAAGCTTATTATTCTAAAGCTCAAAAAGTTAGAAGAATAATAAAGGAAGAAAGTAAAAAGATATTAGGTCAGTGTGATTTCTTTTTAAGTCCAACAGCACCAACAACAGCATTTGAGATAGGAGGGGAGCAATCAAAAGATCCTATTAAGATGTATTTAGCAGATATTTTTACTGTTCAGGCATCACTTGCTGGGTTGCCAGCAATATCAATTCCTACCTCAGAATCAAATGGAATGTCTATTGGCATGCAGCTTATGGGAAAAGCATTTCAAGAGGACGAATTGTTTAATATCTCTAATATTGTAAGAAAGTACTATGAAAGTTAAAACTTTGTTCGTTTTTATGTTGATTCCGATATTGAGTTTTGCTCAATTAAGTGACAACCTAATCGTTCAAAGACTAGATAGTTTAAATAGTAAGGTAGAGTTGGACTATTCTGACCGTTCAAGACCATATATTTTTGACTTCACAAACAATTTTAATAACAAAACCTCCAAAACACTTTCCAATTTCAACAGGGTTGATATTCCCTTAAAACAGATATTTTTAAAGTACAATGTACCTGTGGAATTGAGATTTGCTTGTATCTCACTTTCCAATTGCAACAATTTCTATAAAGATGACCAAGGTCGAGCAGGTTTTTTTAAGTTAAGATATGGAGCAGCGGTGAATAACGGCCTTTACATTTCAAATTATGTTGATGAAAGAAGAGATGTATTAAAATCTGCAGAAGCATTTTGTAAGGAATTAAATAAGCTCTATAATAGAACAAGAGATTGGAAACTCGCTTATACGATTTATAATGCTGGTGAGCTGCAGTGGGAAAGAGCAAAATCCGAATCAGCAGATTCTTTATCGGACTTTTGGCTTATTAACAGCTATTTACCGGGAATCCATGAGTCTGAATATGCAAAATATATTGCAGCAGTATATATTGCTAACTACCATCAACAACATAATATTAAGGCTTTCCCACTTAAAATTAGAGTTGAAAAAGTCCCAATTAGGAAACTTACTACATTATATCAGTTATCCTCAAAATTGGATATTGAATACAACTTATTTAAGGAGCTAAACCCAATTTACAAGAAAGGAATAATACCAAATTCTGGGCGAGATTATTATGTGAACTTGCCAATAAACAAAGTGAAAGATTTCTATGATTTTGGTTACGAAGCGTATAATTATACTGAGATTAAAACCTACAGCAATACTCAAATAAAGCTAATTGAAGTAAAAGGCAATTCACCATCGGATAGTGCATTTGTATTAGATGAAGAACCTTCAAAAGATGTGGTTGAAGTTTCTTATTCAGTTAGAAACGGAGATATGTTATTAACCATTGCTGATTATTTTGATTGTGAAGTGGTAGAGATTAAACGTTGGAATAAGCTAAAATCTGAAAAATTAGATATCGATCAAAAACTTATTATTTGGGTTCCTAGAAATCAAAGAGCCTTCTACCAGAAAATAGACAATATGTCTAACGCTGAAAGAAGAAGGTTAGCTAAAAAAGATTAAATTTCTTGCTTTGAAGCTTGACAGAAATAAATACCTTGAAAGCAGAAGTTTAAGGCCAATTAAACTGCTTTTTGCTCTTCTCGCTGTTAATCTAATTCTTGCATTGATAGTTTGGATGTTTCCAGTTGAAGGTGTTCCTTTAGCAGAAGGCCAAAATCTAAAATTCATTTCATGGTCAGATCTAAAGGGAGAAAACAACGATGTTAAAACCGTTGATATTGAAAGGGTTATAGAAAATGTAAGCCCCAAAGAAGAATCCTTTAAGAGAGCTAATACTTCAATGGCAATCGATAATAACGATTCTCTTACCAGTCGGATAAAAGCAGAAATAATATCTTCTATCAATTACGATTCGAGTCATCAAAAACTAATAACACCGCAAAACAGAGGTATTCAGTTACCACCTAACAATCCAAACGTTCTCAATACAATAATCAAAGCATTAGCTATCGAAAGTAAAAGTAAAGTGGTGCGGATTTTACATTACGGAGACTCACAATTGGAAGGAGACAGGATAACGGACTATTTAAGAAATAGATTACAACAACTCTTTGGGGGAGAAGGCCCAGGAATAGTCTTACCAAAGGAACCTGCAGCTACTTCCAGACGAAGTGCATTTGTATCTCAGAGTAAGAATTTGAAGAAAAAGGCGATTTATACTAGCGGTAAAAAAGCTCCTGAAAACAAATATGGAATTGGGGGAGCAACGTTTTTGTTTTCAGGATCTTATGCCAAATTTTTAGGATATGATACCATTGTTTCTCAGGAAGACTCTACAAAAGAACTATCGTTGGTAATTGAACCTAAATTTTCTAAGAAGAAACAGGCATCCTCTTATTTAAGAGTTAAAAATGGCTATTCAGGATATAAGCGAGCCAGAAGGTATAGCTCAATAAAGCTAATTTACAACAGTACTTCACCATTCTTAGTAAATTTTACGAGTGACAATTTTGTTAAAGAATATGTTGTTAATCAAACCAAAGGTATTGGTATAAAAACCTGGAATTCTACCACAACTAAGCAATTAAAGCTGGATTTTGTTAAAGGGCAATTTCCGGATATCTATGGTCTTGCAT
>JABDQY010000165.1 GCA_013042025.1 Bacteroidia bacterium | reverse complement strand
ATTTTAAAAGTGCGGGCGAAAGGACTCGAACCTTCACACCTCGCGGCACTAGATCCTAAGTCTAGCGTGTCTACCAATTTCACCACGCCCGCTGGACTTCCTTTTAAAAGGGCTGCAAAAATACTTTTTTTTAGACTTTCATCAATTATTTTCTATAAAAAAATATTAGAGATTTTGATGACTGATAAAACCAACGTTTCGTTGAATTAGTGTGATAAGATTCTGAGCATCGTTTCCTCAAATAATTTTCGCTCATTCCCTGTATTTTCTTTGATCCCTTTGAACTTAAGATCACAATCATTTAAAGCTGAAATAACTTCTTGAATTGCTTTACCTCTGTAATTGGTAGCCGCTTGCCTAAATTCATTGATTGCAAAAAAGGGAATACCCAATGCACTCATTATTTCCTTGTCTGTATTTCTAGCCATCGACTGCATTATGGCCACTTTTCTAAAATAACTGAATAAAAACGCATTAACCATTGGCAAAGGATTTGAACTGAGGTTGTTTGAGAAATAAGTCATGATCTCGACTACATTTGCTTTGTCTTTTTTTGCCAGTGCTTTTTGCAATGAAAAGATGTTGTACTCTTTGTTTATACCTACAAACTTTTCAATATGCTCTTCTCTTATTTTATTGCCTACTTCAAGATTCGAAAATACCTTCTCCAGTTCTTGAACAATTACGGAAAACTTACCAGCACTGTTATCTACCAGTAAATGAAGCGGTCGAGGTTCAATGTCATATCCTTTGTCCTGAATATATTGAGTAACAACCTTAATTATCTCCTTCTCACTGACAGGTTGAGCATGAAATATTTCATGCTTTTTAAAACTAGGACCAGGTTTTCTGTTCATCGCCAATTTCTTTCCTGGGTGATACCACACTAGAATTGTACTCGCTACTGGATTTTCCAAATAGGGTATAATTAAATCTGCATTTCGTATATGCTGAGCCTCCTTAACTTCAATTAGCTGATAATCCGCCATCATTGGAAATCTACGAGCAACATTCATAATATCAAGAACGTTAGAATCTTTACCATAAAACACATGGTGATTGAAGCTTTTGGTTGTTTCATCTAAAACAGACTCACCTATCTTAGCTAATAGTTGCTCGAGAAAATAATACTCCTCTCCATGCAACAAGTATACTGGAGCAAATTGTTTTTGACTCAATTGTTCCAAAATCCTATTGAATTCGCTGTATGAACTACTACCTTTGGCCATTATTTTTTCCGTCGTGCAATTAAACTTCCCTGAATTTAAGTTTCAAATTAAAAGCCAAAATAATAAAAACCTCATTTTTGATACAATAAGAAAAAAATATATTGTGCTTACTCCTGAAGAGTGGGTGAGGCAACATGTTATTCACCAACTTATTGAAAATGGATTCCCAGTAGGAAGAATTAGCATTGAACGAAGCTTACCAAATTCCAAAAAGCGATATGATATTGTGGTTTTTGATGAAGAAGGAATGGCTCAACTTTTAATAGAATGTAAAGCACCAAAAGTTCAATTGACTCAGAAAACACTAGACCAAGTTGCGAACTATATCGCACTCCAAAATGTTCCAAACGTACTACTAACCAATGGTTTAAGACATTTTTACATCTCGCGGAAAATAGATGGGTTACAAATTGTTCAAGAAATTCCGAAATTTTCTACTTTAAGCGGTTAAAATTGAGTTTTTTTGCCGCAAATTTTAAGATCAAATGTTAATCCTAATCATTGTAGTCTTTGTTCTCGGTTATGCAGCAATTGCATTGGAACATCCTCTAAAAGTAGACAAAGCAGCTTCGGCTTTAATCACCGGTATGTTATGCTGGGCCATCTATGTTTTTTCGATGGAAGGAACCGGCCATGAAATCTTGCACACTATCGAACATGGAATTGAAGGATTGAGCTATAAAAGTGGACTGATTCATCACCTCTACGACATTGCGAGTATCCTTTTCTTCTTAATGGGAGCTATGACCATTGTTGAGTTGATTGATGCCCATGAGGGATTCTCCGTTATTACAGACAAAATAAAGACGAATGACAAAACAAAACTATTGTGGATCATTTGTATTTTGACGTTCTTCTTCTCAGCAGCGTTAGATAACCTTACTACTACCATTGTTATGGTATCCTTACTACGAAAATTAGTATCTGATAAGAAAACACGTTGGATGTTTGTTGGAATGGTTGTAATTGCTGCCAACGCCGGTGGTGCTTGGTCTCCTATTGGTGACGTTACTACAACTATGCTTTGGATTAAAGGGCAGTTGCCAGAGGTAACAAATCTTGTTAGAGACTTATTCCTTCCAAGTTTAGCTGCACTTCTTGTTCCACTTACAATTCTTAGCTTTACGTTTAAAGGTACCATTGTAAGGCCTGAAAAAGAAGTTGGACCAAATCATTATACAAACCCAACAACCAATTTTGAACGAAACATCGTGTTTGCGGTTGGTGTCTTAGGTTTGTTATTTGTACCTGTTTTTAAAACAGCTACTCATTTACCACCATTTATGGGTATGATGTTGAGTTTAGGAATTCTTTGGATTCTAACAGAGCTTTTGCATAGCTCCAAAAATGATGAAATAAAGCATCCTTATTCCGTAATCGGAGTATTACAAAAAATTGATGTTGCAAGTGTTTTATTCTTCTTGGGAATACTTCTGGCTGTTTCAGCTTTACAAGAAGTTGGTCACTTAAACAAAGTAGCAGGGTATTTAGATACAGCATTTCAAGGTGATATTTATTTAATCAACATCATAATAGGGCTTCTGTCATCAATAGTTGATAACGTTCCATTAGTTGCTGCTGCTCAAGGTATGTACCCCATTGAGGCAGCCGGAAATTTTGCAGCTAATGGTATTTTCTGGGAGTTTTTAGCATATTGTGCTGGAACGGGAGGTAGTGCTTTAATAATTGGTTCTGCTGCTGGTGTTGCAGCAATGGGACTTGAGAAAATTGACTTTGGTTGGTATGTTAAAAAAATAAGCTTATTGGCTATTTCTGGTTATTTTGCCGGAGCATTGGTATACTACCTAATGTTTTAACATATGATTGACGGTAAGAAAGTAGTTGTAGTTTTTCCTGCATATAATGCAGCAAAAACACTAGAAAAAACGTATAAAGAGCTCCCATTTGATATTGTTGATGAAACAGTATTAGTTGACGATGCCAGCAAGGATGACACCGCTGAACTAGCTGAAAGAATCGGAATTAATCATGTTATTATTCATGATAACAACAGAGGATACGGTGGAAACCAAAAGAGCTGTTACAATAAGGCGATTGAGCTAGGAGCAGATATTGCAATAATGGTTCATCCAGATTACCAGTATACTCCATTGTTAGTTAAAAGCATATGCAGTATTATTGCTAATGATGTCTTTCCTGTTGTTTATGCATCTCGAATTTTAGGTAAAGGAGCATTAAAAGGTGGAATGCCTTGGTATAAATACGTTGCCAATCGAATTCTTACGTTAACTCAGAACATTTTGATTAATCAAAAACTAAGTGAATATCACACAGGATATAGAGCATTTAGCACTAAGGTTTTTGATAAAATTGATATTGAAAAAAACAGTGATGATTTTGTATTTGACAATCAAATAACCGCTCAAATATTCTATGCTGGATTTGAAATTGGCGAGGTTACGTGTCCTACTAAATATTTTGATGACGCAAGTTCAATTAATTTAAAACGAAGCTCTATCTATGGACTTGGTGTTTTATGGGTGAGTCTGCAATATAGACTGAAAAAATGGGGACTTGGTAGTGCTAAGATCTTCGACCTAAAGGAATAGCTTAATTGCAGTACTTGTTGATGTAATCCATTCCAAGTTCTTCAGACTTCTTCCAATCTTTACACGCTTCTTCTTTGTTACCTAAACGGTATTCTGCAATTCCTAAATTGAAGTAGCTAAGCTTAATGTCTTTATGTCTGAAGAAAATTGCTTTTTTGAAGTCTACTTGGGCATTTTTAAATTCCTCTAGTTGAATGTAGAAAAACCCTCTATCAAAATAATAGTCGGGATTATCTCCCTCTATAGCAATTGCAGATGAATAGTCTCTAGCAGCTAAGCTATATTCTTCTTTTTCTGCATAAGACTCCCCTCTTATTACAAACGCTCCAGCATCTTTCTCGTTGGAAAGTAAATAAATATTCAAGTCTTCAATTGCTTTATCAAACATCTTATAGGTATAAAAATACTTACCTCTTAAATAATAGGCATCCATAAACGTTGGCAGCATAGCTAAAC
>JABDQY010000157.1 GCA_013042025.1 Bacteroidia bacterium | reverse complement strand
TGGGGGAACGTAAATGGAAAAATGAAGATGTTTGGCCTCCGCTAAGCAATAAAGATCACACTTATTATTTATCTGATGGAGAAGGATTATATACCGATCAAAGAACTGACAAAACTTTCTCTTACATTTATAATCCAAATGATCCAAGTCCAACTATAGGTGGAAAGAACTTGCATGATGATTTAGATCAAGGCCCTTATGACCTTACTGATTCTGTGGAAAGTAGAGGTGATGTAGCAATATTCACCACTGAAGCATTGGAAAGTAATCTTAGTGTTAAAGGCAAAATTGAAGTCAAATTATACGTCTCATCGGATAGAAAGGATACTGATTTTGCAATTAGACTTAGTGAAGTGTATTCCGATGGTCGCAGTATTCTACTTCTAGACGGCATCCAGCGAATGCGTTTTAGAGATGGATTTGCTCCAAGCGATACCTCTGCAATGAACCCAGGAACGGTTTATCCAATTACTATCGTACTGGATGATATTAGCAATACCTTTCTTAAAGGAAATAAGATTCGATTAATTGTTTCGTCTTCAAACTACCCACGTTATAATAGAAACATGAACACAAATGGAGAAATGTATCCGGATGATAATCCTGATACGCTTGTTAACCCTTTAGTTGCTTCTAACACCATTTATACGGGTACAACTTATCCTTCACAAATTATATTTCCTGTAGACACCTCTGATGCTGCAGAGATACAAGTAATAAGCTCCGACAATACAATAAGCGTTTATCCAAATCCAAGTAGTGGTAAATTCATGATTACAGGTGCACCAAATAACAGTAAATTTCAAGTTTATAATGTTTCTGGTCAATTGGTAATAGAATCAAATAATCCACGTATCTCCATGGAAGACTTTGAACCTGGAACATATTTAATTAAAATACAAAGCGACGATAAGACGTTTACTAAGAAAATTATAATCCAGTAGGAAGTGAATGAAATCACGAATTGTCTTATTTATTGCTCTAATTGTTTCGTCTTCAATCGTTTATGGACAATACAGCAGAAAACAAATCAAAGAAATTGATGCGGAAATTGAACAAGCATATAACAATGGAGAATACAACAAGGTGCTGGAATGGTGTTCATCACTAAGGCTAACAAATGCTAAAATAAATCCACCAACTTTTGAATACTGGCTTTTTACAGGATATAAAACGCATGATTTAAATCTTTCTCTTGATCTCTTAACTTTATATGAAACTGACCTTATTTATATTAAAGCATACAGAAACTTAAGCGAAGAAGGGTTCGCTAAACTTGATAAACTAAGACGCATAAATAACATCTACGATCGAAGCATTTTGAATGAACGGAGTGCTGAAGTTAATGAGGAGCAAAAAAAAATGGTAGAAGACATGATTGCCATTGACTCTTCTTTTTGGCAACCCTATATGATTCTCGGAAACATCAATTATTTTCAACTGGATTATCCTGGAACCATTTATGCAATAAATAAAGTGTTACAGTGGCAACCGGCTAATCAACAAGCTTTGCAAGAAATTGGATATTCCTATTTCAATATTGGAGATTATGAAAAGTCCATATACTATTTAGATCAGGTAGAAGAACCGTATAGTTTAAGCACCTACCTAATTACAGTTGCATATGCTCATTACCACCTTACAAACTATGATAAAGCTCTATGGCACAGCAAAGAAGCATTGAAACAAAGCTTAAACTATGAGCAAAAGATAAGTACATACTCGCTTAAATTAAACTGTGAGCGAAACTTAGAGCTGTCTAAAGAAGAAATTGAAACGTTGTATACCTTTCTGTCATTGGATACGCTCAAAGTGAATGAAAATAATATCAGGTATACCCACCACTTAGCTAAAGAAGAGCTTGGTTTTGAAGAATCATTACAAAAAGCAAGAACCTATTCTAATCGATATCCGAACAACATTAATTACCTTCTATTGAAGGTCTACCATTATCCTCATCGTAATCAAACCTATTACAACGAAGCGGTACAAGACTTTGATCGGTTGGTTGATATGGATCCTAACAACTATGACTATTACATGTTACAAGGTCTGTATCTATTCAATAGTGAGCACAGTAGAGAACAGCGAGCTAGAGCTATGACTGCTTTAGAACATGCATATAAACTGGATTCTTCTCAGTTTGATGTCCATGAATATATCTGTAGATTATTTCTATGGCACGATACTAAGATTAGCAAGAAGTACAAGAAAAAAGCTATATCCAATATGTCTAACAAGATTAATGCAGATCCTAAGAATCCTGAAGGGTACATTGACTTAGCAAAAGCTTATGATTTACCAACCAATGGATATGGGAACAATAATATCTACTTGGATTCCATGTTGAAGTATTTTGACAAAGCATTACAACTTGGTGGGGATTCATTTAGCGTTAAGGTAGAACGGAGACATGTATATCAGAGTCTAGGCATGTTTCAGAATAGTATTGCGGATAATTTATGGATTGCAAAACATACTAAATATCCAACAACTAGAAAGATGTGTTTCTATGCTGTAGCAAATAACTACATGAGTTTAAAAAACTACAACGAAGCCAGAGAAATGATACTTAAAATCAAAGACGAATTTCCTGATGATAAGAGTACTATCAACAGATGGTTAAGAAATATTGATTCTGAAATTAAGGAGCAAGATGAAAGTATTATTGAGTAACCTCATTAAAATAATCTTCTAGATCATTTGAAATCTTATCCCAACTGAATCGATTTCGAGCTACATCTAATCCCTTCTCTCCTACGTGTTGTCTTTTCTCTGAGCTATCTAATAATGAAGCTACTTCAGCAATGAATTGTTCCTTTTCTTTTGCCATTATTACACCATCACCACTTGCAATTTGCAAACCTTCAAAGCCTATATGCGTACATACTGTTGGTACTCCCATAGCCATCGCTTCAAGTACTTTATTTTGTGTTCCTGCTCCAAACCTAAGGGGTGCAATTACAACACTAGCTTGTTTGTACATTTCTTGAATATCAGGGACAAAGCCTGTAACCTCTATCCTATTGGAACTTAATTTTTTCACTGCTTCCACAGGACGCTGTCCAGCTATAACGAACTTTGTATTAGGGTATTTTTCTGAAAGAATTGGCCACATTTCTTTTGCAAAATATTGAACTCCGTCAACGTTTGGAGCATAGTCCATGTTCCCTGTAAATAGTACGGTATGATTATGGGTATAATCATGCCCCTCTTTTATATCAAAGGTTGTCAGATCCACACCATTTAACAGGATATCAATGTTGTTGGTTTTGTGTAGTTTTTCAAGATAGTTTTTATCCTCTACCGAGCACACCAAGGTCTTATCGTATTTACTAATTACGCCTTCCGCCTTTGCAAGCCTACCAATCTCAATGGCGTCAATTAAACGATTAATCAAAGGTCTTTCCGTTTCCTTCCTTCTCTTAAAATACAACGAAAAAGCATCTGGCAAATCCAATATTTTTGGGATATTAAGGTCTTTGGTATACTGACTCATTCTCAGATGCTGGGTGTGTACCACATCTATTTTATAGTGCTCTAAAACAAACTTCATCATACGCTTCATTTTCGCACTTTTAAAGTATGCCATTTGAAGCGGAGTTCTACTCAATAAAGCAGGTATTCCATTTAAAATGGACTGCCATTTTGGTAAGTACACCAATTCAATTTCTTTAAAAAACGGTTTAAGTTCTTGAAGATAATTAAGCTCATCTCTATCCTCATAAAAGGTAAGTAGATAAAGTGTATGTTTTTTAGAAAGCCTCTTGGTAAGATTATATATTTTTAGCTTGTCACCACGAAAAGGTGGATATGGAAATCGATTAGCTAAAAAGAGAATATTCACGAGGTGCAAAGTAAAGAAAGCGGATTATAATTCTGCTACAACTTGCTAAATTTCAATTAACTGAAATTTAATACGTATGGAAGTTATAACGCATGATGGTTTTACCCAAATAATCTATAATTTCGAAACCTTATGAAGAGACTGAACCTTATAATGGCGTTTTTATGTGCTATAAGCGGAATTGCTTTCGCCCAGGACACTACAACGATAACTACACTCACATATAACAGCACAACTCGTGACACTGTAATAAGCTTTCCTGATGGTGGAGAAAGCTATGAAAAAATACTAATGCTTTACAACATGAGATGTAAAGACAACTTGGTGTCGGATGCTAGTAATCGAAACAAAGGTTGTGGTGAATGGGATTATAGCTGCAATACATACGTTGTAGATTCAACTAAATCTGATTCTCTCCTAGCAAGTACAGCAGATTATACAATCTCAAATTATAGCGGTACAAGTTTTAATTATACTTCCAACACCATGTACAATTACTACCGCAATAGACTCAAAACAGTTGCATTACTTAGCACAATAAGTGAGGATAGTGCAGCTGTCGGTTCAGGTGTTGCTCCCATTAATTATATCATACCAATAATGAATGATCCTTTGAAAGGATTCGCAGGAAGAGCACAATATCTGTTTACTGCTCAAGAGCTTGTAGCTGCAGGTTTATCTGCAGGAGATATAGATGCATTTTTAATGAATGCTCTTTCTAGTGAAGAAGTGAAGCAGCTACGCATACGAATAAAAGCAACAACTTTGGATTCATTGTTTGGGGGGAATATCGAATTAAGCGGTTTTACTGAAGTTCATTTAGACAATACTAATTTTTCTACAGGTACAAATAGAATTCAGTTTCACACCCCTTTTACATGGGACGGAACTTCAAATCTTATTGTTGATTTTTCATACAACAACGACGATAGTCAATCTCCCTTAGTTATTGAAAGTCATTTGCAAGATACTTCAAGAGCTATTAGAGCAAATGCTGGAAATGCCTTCCGCTTTGATGGCAGCACATATATTGAAGCAAATGATTACCGTGGAATTTCAGGATCTGCAAATAGAACCATAGACGCTTGGATAAAGACTTCCACTATAAACGGTGAAATCTGTAGTTGGGGATCTGATATTTCAGGACAAAAATGGGTGTTTAGAATCAATGATAATGGGACTATACGTGTAGAAGTGAATGGTGGTAACATTTATGGCACCACTGTTTTAACCGACAATGAATGGCATCATGTAGCTTGTGTGTTGGATGGAAATAAAGTTTCCAATATTAAACTATATGTAGATGGCCAATTAGAAAGCAATGGAAATGTTTCAGACTTATCAATCAATACTGGCAGTGCATATAAGGTTCGTGTTAGTAGAGGTGTAAACAACCGCTATTTTGTCGGCAATATTGATGAAGTTCGAATTTGGGATGAGGCACTTTCTGCTTCAGAGATTGCAAATGCAATGCATAGCTCCTACCCTTCATCGGATAATAGAATTAAGCTCTATTATACGTTTAACGACGATACACAAACCGATGGTTCGATACCTTGTTCTTCTTTAGATCAAAACAGCGGAAGCATTATTGGAAACAAGAATTTTTCTAGATTTAGAGGATCTAGTTTGTTTAAAGATTTTGCTAGTTCAAGTTATCGACCAAACTTGACATTTCTTTCAGGAACCTATACAACAAATACAAATGAAATAGAATTGATTGATAGTATTCCTCAAGAACCACACCTTGTAAAGCATTTTGAGATAGTGCCAAAACCAGGAACAATTGAAAACGACAACATATCTGAAGTGGCTTCAAATATGTGGTGGAACGCTGATAATATGGAACTCTTTTTTGATGAGGATGATGTACAATATTCCTCTCAATCTGCAACAGCAGAAGGCACTATTACAATCAATCAA
>JABDQY010000156.1 GCA_013042025.1 Bacteroidia bacterium | reverse complement strand
GAATAAATTTACTCAAATGAATGTTGGTTTTTACTACAATAAAGGACCTTTGGTTACAGGATTGTGGTTTAGACAAACATTTGGAGAATATACCAACTCAGATGCATTAATAGCATTGGTTGGGTTTAGAAAAGACAAATTTAAGTTTGGTTACAGTTATGATTTAACTGTATCAAGTGCTAAGTCAGCTGCAAGAGGCTCTCACGAGGTGTCTGCAGCAATTGAATGGTGCTCTAAGAAACCTACTCCTAAATATAGAAGACTTAGTTGTCCTGATTTTTAATTGAGGTCAAAAAATTGTATAATTGCACAATATTTTAGATAGAATATAGTTATTACTTATAGTTTCTGAATATGAAGTTGAATAAATTCACAATCGTAATCCTAGCAGCTGGAATTTTCCTTTCTGTTGGATGTAAAAAAGAAAAATCGTCTACTACCGGATGGAATTACAATGATTCTAAATGGGGTGGATTTGAGAAACATGAATATGCTGGGCAAGAAACAGGTCCTGGTCTAGTTCTAGTTCATGGTGGTACTTTCACTATGGGTTCTTCAGAGCAAGACGTTACATACGAACATGACAATATTGAAAGAAAGGTTACTGTACCATCTTTCTATATGGATGAAACAGAAGTAACTAACAACCACTACAGAGAGTATGTGTTTTGGTTAGGTAGAGTTTACTTGGACTATCCTGAGGTTGCAGCAAATGCTTTACCAGACACTAATGTTTGGAGAAACAGACTTGCATACAACGAACCATATGTAGATTATTACTTCAGACATCCTGCATACCAGGATTATCCTGTTGTAGGTGTAAATTGGCAACAAGCTACACAATATGCTGCTTGGAGAACTGACAGAGTAAATGAAATGATCTTAATAAGAGAAGGTGTTTTGCAACCAGATCCGGATCAAATGAATGAAGCTGGTTTCAACACTGGAGCATATTACGTAGGTCAGCACGAAGGTTTAACATTTGGTAAACACCAAATGAGAGATTACCGAACTAAGAAAGGAACTAGAGATGTAAGAATGGAAGATGGAATTATGCTTCCAGATTACAGACTTCCTACAGAAGCTGAATGGGAATTTGCGGCTCAAGCAAACGTTGGAGCAACAACTTATGAAAACATAAACCAAAAGAAAATCTATTCTTGGGAAGGTTTAACTGTTAGACATACGGGTGGAAAAGAGAAAAATAGAGGTTATATCAATGCCAACATCAAAAGAGGTAAAGGTGACCAAGGTGGTGTAGCAGGTAGATTAAACGATAAAGGTTTTATCACAGTTCCTGTTGGGTCTTACTGGCCAAACGATCATGGTTTATATAACATGAGTGGAAATGTATCAGAATGGGTAATGGATATTTATCGTCCGTTGTCTTATGAAGATATGAGTGATTTCAACTCATTTAGAGGTAACTATTATACAAAGAAAGCATTAGACCAAGATGGAATTGTTGATGTGAAAGACAGTTTAGGTCGTTTGGTATATGTGCCAGTTACTGAAGAAGAAAACGTTGGAAGAAGAAACTATAAGCGAGCTGATAACAAAGGATATCTAGATGAGGAAGACTATATGGATGGTGAGCAAGGATACGAGTATGGTGTTACAACACTTATCGATAACCAAGCAAGAGTTTATAAAGGTGGTTCTTGGAATGATAGAATCTACTGGGCTTCTCCTGGAACTAGAAGATACTTGGATGAAGAGCAATCAACATCTACAATTGGTTTCAGATGTGCGATGCACAGAGTTGGTGCACCTTAATTTAAGAAATATAGTCAAACATTGACATAAAATATTGAAGATCCCAATCTCATTAGAGGTTGGGATTTTTTATTAGATTTGAGCCATATGAAATATATAGTATTAGCTCTAATAAGTTTTTCGCTTGCAGCATGTTTTTCTTCAAAGGTGGCTACGGATACAGTTTCTGAACCAACACTTAATTTGGATAAAGCAAAAGCGAAGTTTCCTGGATATTCCACTGCTATGTTTGACTCAGGAAAAAAATTGTATGATTCCAATTGTCAATCATGTCATGCCTTAAAAGATCCTTTAAAGTTTACTGAAGAACAATGGACTAAACTTGTCCCTTCGATGTCGGCTAAAGCCAATAAGAATAAAGGTGCCAATCTATCTAAAGAGGATGAAGATTTAATCTTTAAGTATCTCGTTTCCGTAGGTCTTTAATTAACACCCCAATAACGTTAAATAAAAAAAGCACAACAGTTTCTGTTGTGCTTTTTTGTTTGAATGAGATGGTTATCTCATCAGTTCTAACAATACTCTTTGTAAACTAATTGAAGGTGGTCAGAAATCATTTCTGCACTTCTTCCTTCAATATGATGTCGTTCTACAAAGTGAACCAATTCTCCGTCCTTAAAAAGACCAATGCTTGGTGATGAAGGAGGATAAGGAAGTAAAAATTCCCTTGCCTTTGAAGTTGCTTCTTTATCTTGACCTGCAAATACAGTATAAAGATTTTCTGGTTTTTTATCTCCACTTAGTGAACTTACCGCACCTGGACGAGCACTTCCTGCAGCACATCCGCATACACTATTTACTACAAGTAAAGAGGTGCCTTTAGCAGAATCAAACACACTTGAAACGCTGTCAGCATCTTTCAATTCAGTGAAACCGTTATTTGTTAAATCAGCTCGCATTGGAGCTACTAATTCTTCTGGATACATATTTCGTGATTATATTATTGCAAATATGCAACAATTTAGCTCATTGGATTGTTCAATAAATAGTAAATTTGCAAACTGTAAGAAAAAGAATGAGCACACAAACAATGAATAATTACAAAGTAAAAGACATTTCGCTAGCGGAGTGGGGTAGAAAAGAAATTAAATTAGCTGAAGCAGAAATGCCTGGGTTGATGTCTTTAAGAGAAGAGTTTGGCGAAAGTCAACCTCTTAAAGGAGCTAGAATAGCTGGATGTCTACATATGACTATTCAAACAGCTGTTTTAATAGAAACATTACAAGCTCTAGGAGCACAAGTTTCTTGGAGTTCTTGTAACATTTTCTCTACTCAAGACCAAGCTGCTGCTGCAATTGCTGCTGCAGGAACACCGGTTTTTGCTTGGAAGGGAATGAACGAAGAAGAATTCGATTGGTGTATTGAACAAACCTTACATGCATTTGAAGGTGGCGAACCATTGAACATGATTTTGGATGATGGAGGAGATTTAACAAACATGGTTTTGGATAATTATCCTCAATTAGTAGAGAATATCAGAGGTGTTTCTGAAGAAACTACAACCGGAGTTCTTCGATTATATGATAGAGAAAAAGGTGGTACACTTCCATTGCCTGCAATTAATATTAACGATTCTGTTACCAAATCTAAATTTGATAACAAGTATGGTTGTAAAGAAAGTGCAGTAGATGCAATTAGAAGAGCAACAGATGTAATGATTGCGGGTAAAGTTGCTGTTGTAGCTGGATATGGTGATGTAGGAAAAGGAACTGCAGCTTCTTTGGCAGGTGCAGGTGCTCGTGTTATTGTTACTGAGATAGATCCAATTTGTGCCTTACAGGCGGCAATGGATGGCTTTGAAGTAAAGAAAATGGAGAACGCTATTCCAAGAGCTAACATTGTAGTTACTGCTACAGGAAATAAAGATATCTTAACTGAAAAACATTTCAAAGCGATGAACGATAAAACAATAGTTTGTAATATTGGTCATTTCGACAATGAAATTGATATTGCTTATTTGAACAACAATTATGGTGACACTAAATATGAAGTGAAGCCACAAGTGGATGTTTACAATGTTGATGGTAATGAGTTAATTATTTTAGCTGAAGGAAGACTTGTGAATCTAGGTTGTGCAACAGGACATCCATCATTTGTAATGAGTAATTCATTTACCAATCAAACACTTGCTCAAATGGAACTTTGGGAAAGAGCAGATCAATACGAAAACAAAGTATATGTGCTTCCTAAACACTTAGATGAAAAAGTTGCAGCATTGCACCTTGCTAAGATAGGAGTGGAGTTAGAGGAATTAAGCAACGATCAAGCTTCATACATTGGAGTTCCTGTTGCAGGTCCTTTCAAAAATGATCAATACAGATATTAATTGGGAGAATAACCTAGAGATTAATATTGAATAATAAAGAAAGTCCGTTTGCATTTTTGCAAATGGACTTTTTATTTAATACGAAAAACACCTACTGTACCTCTGCTTAGAAAAACGTGCTCAAATGAATCTAAATCATCATACGTGATGCTTTGCTCTTTAATTTGAAAGCCATACGTTTCCATTAAATATCGTTGCGTAACTCCGTTTACTCCTCCTGCAGACAACTTAGGTATTGTAATTTCTTCTCCTTTTTTTAGAAAAATGTTACTGCTTACTTCTTCACAAAGTTCTTTTTGAGCATTTGCAAGAAATAAGTAATCCAGTTTATTCATCTTCTTGAAGTTGGAGGCGATTACATAATAAATACTTGATAGGCTTTTAACGGTCAACCAGTCTTCATTGGGCTTGCTTTTCGGGTAAAGACCAATCTTGCCTTTTAGAATTGGCATACGATCAAGTTCTGAAGCCAAATCAAGTCCTGTAGGTAAATTGAATTCATCTTCAGTTAATCTAAAACTATGGTCAAAAGCTAATCCATTGCTTTCCGGAGTATATCTTCCTTCGCCATCCCTAAAAAAGTTGATACGCAGTATGCCATTGGGTTCGTATGTTTCAGCTATGCCTTGGATAAATTCTTCGCTAACATCAAAATTGGGGTAGATTTGATAAATTTCAAGTGCATCATAAATTCGTTCTAGGTGAAATGTAAGTAAAGGCATATTGCCATCAACTATGCGAATGCTTTCAAAAAAACCGTCTCCGTATAAAAATCCTCTGTTCATTATAAGAATATTCCTGCTATTGTGGCTGTCATTAAACAAGCTAAAGTACCACCGATAAGTGCACGCATACCTAGTTTAGCCAACGTACCTCGCTGATTGGGTGCTATGGTGCTTATCCCACCAATCTGAATGCCGATTGATGCAAAGTTTGAAAACCCACATAGAGCATAGGTAAGAATAACTACAGAGCGTTCCATAATAATAGGAGATCCATCAGTAGCGTTTTGAGCAATTAATCCTTTAAGTGATAAATAGGCAATAAATTCATTAATAACCGTTTTTTCACCAAGCAGCTGTCCGGAGATAACAATATCTTGAGGTTCAATTCCGATAACCCAAGCTAGAGGAGCGAATATGTAACCAAGAATCATTTGAAGATTTAGCCCTTTGTAAATAGTGCCGTCTGCTATCACCGCGTTTAATCCAGAGTAATGACCGATGATATCAAATAAGAAATAGTTAATCATGGCAATGAATGCAAGAAAAACTAATATCATACCAGCCACATTAACAGCAAGCTTAATACCTTCGGTTGTGCCTACCGATATTGCTTCAAGCGGACCACTTCCTATTTTTGACTTATCAATATCCAACTCCTTATTAACTTGTTCCTGCTCAGGTAATAGAATTTTTGCAAATACTATTGCTGCAGGAGCGGATAAAATGGAAGCTGTTAGCAGATGCTTAGCGAATTCTTGTTGCTGAAGGGGGTCATCTCCTCCTAGAAATCCAATGAAGGCTGCAAACACACCTCCTGCAATGGTGGCCATGCCTCCTGTCATCAAGCAAAGGATTTCAGAATTAGTCATTTTTGCTATATATGGTTTAACAACCAATGGTGCTTCAGTTTGTCCTACGAAGATGTTTGCTGCAGCTGCTAAGCTTTCTGCACCTGAAAGCTTCATTGTTTTGCTTAAGATCCAAGCAAAACCAAAAACGACTTTTTGCAGGATGCCTAAATAATAAAGGAGCGAGGTAAGAGCTGAGAAAAATACAACAGTAGGTAATACCTTAAAAGCAAAGACATAACCAATAGTATGTTCTACTTTTCCTTCTTGTCCAAATGCAAAGAGTTGTGCAACATCAGGCCATTTCCCAAATATAAATTCTGATCCAGCGTCAGTAAATGAAAGAAGTTTAGTGAAGAATCCTGCAAGCACCTCAAAAATGCTTGCAACAATTGGCACTTGAAAGACTAAAAAGGCGAGGACTAGTTGTATAACTAACCCGCTCCCAACCAATTTCCAATTAACGTTTTTTCTACTCTTACTCAGAACAAAGGCGATTAATACTAGTATTAATAAACCCAATAACCCTCTAACAATCTCCATTTCGTTTTGCGATGGGGTAAATATAGTAGAATTATGATTTTTAATGTTGTTTACAAAAATGAGAAAAGTCCAAAAAATAGACTAAAATACCAATAATGGAATAAAATAGAAAAGTTTTCAGTACAGAATTTGAGCTCGTGCCAAACTCATTGTGGGTTGTAAAGTGCAGAAAATGAGTTAATTGTAGTATTTTTGAAGGAGTGTTTTGTGTGAATTATTAATTGTGGCACCAGGATTGAATATATAGAAGTATTACGTTCTTAATTAAGGGAAACAAATAAACCACTCAGAATTCTGAGTCATATATTTAAAAAAGTTGATTAAATGCAACAAACTACTACTACTAACTACGTCGGCTGATTACCGACAAGATTTTTTAACCATTACGTTTTAAGATTAAGGAGTCCCGCCATTAGGCGGGACTTTTTTTATGCCATGAATTCAGATTTGATGGTATCTGCGTTTATTCAAGTGCTGGTTTCGTAATGAGAAAAGTCTAGAAAAGAGAATAGAAACCCAAAAATAGACAATAATTGATTGTTTTTAACTATCGATATTCTTATTGTGCCAAAGTCAATAAGTTCGGTAAAGTGCAGAAAAAGAGGTGTTTATGGCATGTAGGTAGGGGCGATTTGTGCGGATTGACAATTGTGGCACTTGGATTGAATATATAGAAGTATTACGTTCTTAATTAAGGGAAACAAATAACCACTCAGAATTCTGAGTTATATATTTAAAGATGTTGATTAAATGCAACAAACTACTACTAACTACGTCGGCTGATTACCGGCAAAATATTTGACCATAATGGTTACATATTATTAACTATTACGTTTTAAGACAAAGAGTCCGGCCGAAAGGCGGGACTTTTTTCGTTATATATCTCTTATCTTTGCCGCGTAGAATTAGATATGGAAGATCAAACTCCTTATACTCCCAAAAACAAAGTTCGAATAGTTACTGCTGCATCCTTGTTTGAT
Source organism: Bacteroidia bacterium (assembly GCA_013042025.1). Lineage (GTDB taxonomy): Bacteria > Bacteroidota > Bacteroidia > NS11-12g > UBA9320 > UBA9320. Next base: position 1,927 of record JABDQY010000156.1, on the reverse strand, counting down.
GGACATGATGCCGCTATTAACGTAATGCGAAGAATTATTCAAGCTACAGGCTGCGAAGTGATTCATTTAGGCCATGATAGAAGTGCTGAAGAGGTTGTAAATACTGCAATTCAGGAAGATGCCAATGCAATCGCTATGACCAGTTATCAAGGTGGTCATAATGAATACTTTAAGTACATGTATGATTTGCTTAAAGAAAAAGGGGCAGGACATATCAAACTCTTTGGAGGGGGAGGTGGTACTATTTTACCTTCAGAGATACAAGATTTAGAGGATTATGGAATTGCAAAGATTTATCATCCAGACGATGGTCGTGCAATGGGGTTGCAAGGCATGATTAACGACTTAGTTGAGAAATCAGATTTTCCAACTGGATATGGATTGAACGGTGAAGTAGATTCTTTTCGAAAAGGAAATAAGATGTCGATTGCTCGCGTAATCTCAGCTGCGGAAAATTTTCCAGAAGAAAACAAAGAATTGATTTCTGGAATTAAGAAGGAGGCTGCTTCAATAAAAACTCCTGTGCTTGGTATTACTGGAACAGGTGGAGCTGGGAAAAGCAGTTTAGTTGATGAGTTAGTACGACGATTTTTAGTTGATTTTCCAGAAAAGACTATTGCAATTATATCTGTGGATCCTAGTAAGAGAAAAACGGGCGGTGCATTGTTAGGAGATAGAATTCGTATGAACAGTATACGCAATGAACGTGTATATATGCGATCATTAGCAACTCGTCAGGCCAACCTTGCACTTTCAGCTCATATTGACACTGCTAAGGATATCTTAAAAGTAGCGGGTTATGATTTAATTATTCTTGAAACTTCTGGTATAGGTCAAAGTGATACTGAAATAACGGATCACAGTGATTTAAGCTTATACGTGATGACACCTGAATATGGAGCTGCTACACAATTGGAAAAAATTGACATGCTTGATTTTGCAGATGTAATTGCAATCAACAAATTCGACAAACGAGGTGCTCTGGATGCATTAAGAGACGTAAAGAAGCAGTTTCAACGCAATCATAAACTATTTGAAGCAGAAGTGGATTCCATGCCCGTTTATGGCACCATAGCGAGTCAGTTCAATGATCCAGGTATAAACTCGCTTTATGGCAAGTTGATTGAAACAACCAATACTAAAACAGGTTCTGATTTTAATACGAATTTTACCTTAGAACAAGATTTATCGGAGAAGATCTATATTATTCCTCCAAAAAGGGTTCGGTATTTATCAGAAATAGCAGAAAACAATAGAGCTTATGATAGCTGGGCAAAAAAGCAATCTGACATCGCTCAAAAACTATATGGAATTAAGAAGACCATAGAAACCATAAAAGAAACTAATCCAACTGATTCAGATCGTATCTGTAAGGATTTAGAGGAATCATATGCAAAGCTGTCTTTAGATTTTGATCCAAAACTACAAATTCTATTGGACGAATGGGATGGTGTGAAAGAAGCGTACGCAAACGACGTCTATACTTATTTAGTTAGAAACAGAGAGATTAAAGTACAAACCAAGACCATCTCATTATCGCAACAGAAAATAAGTAAGGTGTCTCTGCCAAAGTATGAAGCATGGGGAGATGTCTTGCAATGGAATTTGCAAGAAAATGTTCCAGGTAAATTTCCATTTGCAGCAGGTATTTATCCGTTTAAACGTCAAGGAGAAGATCCTACTAGAATGTTTGCAGGGGAAGGTGGACCAGAACGTACCAATAAGCGATTTCATTATCTGAGCAGCGATATGCCTGCAAAGAGACTGAGTACAGCATTTGACTCTGTTACTCTATATGGAAATGATCCTGATCATCGTCCAGATATTTATGGTAAAATTGGAAATGCAGGTGTAAGCATTTGTTGTTTAGACGATGCTAAAAAGTTGTATTCTGGATTTAATCTAGCCAATCCAATGACATCCGTGT
>JABDQY010000154.1 GCA_013042025.1 Bacteroidia bacterium | reverse complement strand
ACTATACCGTGAAAAGAAGTTCATTTTATTTGTGATTTTCCTAACCATATTTACGTTGGTGATCATAAATGTAGATATCCCAATACTTCAAAAACTGTTAGACTAGTGTATCGGATTTTAAATATCATTGTCTTTTTTTGTCTAGTTGCAAGTTCGGCTAGTGCTCAACTGGTGGAGGTAAAAGAGAAAAGATCGGGGTATTTAAATAGGTATAATGTTGTCGGTTTTAGAGCATTTGTTGGACCAAGTTTGCAACCACAACGAGCTGGATTGATTGGAGATCCTTCCGGATTCAGTCTTAACACAGCTATTAGTTTAGAAGTTGAGCGGGTAATGACAAATTACAGTGCTATTAAGTTTAGGTATGGACTTTCTAAAACGTCAGCAGATATAGAAACAGATCTTAAAGAGGAATTTGAATCCTATTTCAACGATTTCATTTTTACTGGAACAGACGGATTAGAATACCGTGTTATTGGAATAAGTGGCACACCGTCAATAAAAGAGATTTCAATAGGTTTTGACTTTAAGAAGTATTTAAGAAGAAGAGGAGCAATAGCACCTCTCGGTGGCTATTTCACTATTGGTGGAGCCTCAAATAGAGTAGAGGTTGATTTATCTCCATCCAACTTTGTTATACGAACAGAACGCAACTATCATGATGATCCTGTTGCCTTTATACCTCCATCTCAACCTTTATCAGCACGAAATTTAGTTAAAATCCATGTTGGTGGTGGGCATAGCACAGCAATTACTGATCGGTTAATTTTGGATACAGGAATTGAGTTTGCATATATGTATGTAGGAGTTAAACAACATGAATACACAGAAGATCTTGGTGAATCTTTGGAATACATCATTTATAAACGCATGCAGCGTAAGCAAATTGCAAACTATTACGTAGGATTATCTTTTGTTTTTTAAAAAATCGACATATCTCATTTTAGCTGTTCTAAGTCTTAACGCTTGTAAGGAAGAAATTCCTTTGGAAACAACCTTTGATATAGCTGTTCCAATTCTTACAGAGCCAGATACAGCGTATTGTTCATATGATGAGTTTATGGAAATAGAAGAGGGTGAATTGGGTGCAATAAAGTTTAGGTCTTACAGTTCGGATAGAACCAATATTAATTTCTACTTTGACAAGAGCACCGATAAGGTATCGTTGTACTACAATGGCTCACCACAAGGGTTTTCTGGAATAGTTAATGATACATTTATTGATGTACAGGAAAGTCAAAATCTTACAGTCCATTTCCAATATGGCAATTATGGAAATGAAAAACAACATGCACGTGAGGGAAAGGTCTACTTTAAAGTGCTTCCAAGCATGCAGCTTCAAATAACGTGGTGCAATTTATTGATTCCAAAATACCAAGGTCACATGCTAAAAAGCGGTGGTGGTTTTGTGTATTAAGATATTTAGTAATCTAGAGTCCAAATATCTTCTAAACCTAAGGCACTCTTTTTACCAAAAAATACAAAAAATTGACCTTTGTATAAAATGCATTGGTGCTCCGATCTTCCTACAAAATCAGCAGGTATAGCGTACTTTGCTTCAATCCATTCTTTACCATTTATTGAAACCCATGTTTCTGCTCTATCTGTTCCACTTCTGCCTCCTACAAGAAACATAAGTTGTCTTCTTAGAATAGGATGATAAGCAGAAGTAATCGTATGTTCTATTCTTGGATCAAAAGCTGCATTTGCTGTATCTTTAAACCAGTAAAGTCCATTTGCAGTGCTCCAAACATCGTTTTGGAGCACACCATCACTTGATCCTCCAACAACGTACATTCTACCTTTATGAACAACACACGCATGTCCAATTCTTCTAGGGAATATATAATCTTGATTGGTATCATATTCCCAATCAACACCATTGTCACTGCTCCAAACATCATTTGTAGGAATACCTGCATTGGTTCCACCAATCACAAATATTCTTCCATCGAATACTACCACTTGGTGTCCATGTTTTCCTTTCCAATGGCTACCATCAATTACACTTCCAGAAACTGTAACATTGTTCCATATTATCCCATCAGAGCTATTTCGTATCGTATTTCGAGTGCCATCAAAAACCCAAATTTGGTTTTTAAAGACTACCGCTTGCAATTCATCGGATGGGAAAAATGGTTCATCGCTGTTATGGGGTTTTATTAAGTCCCAGTTCCAACCATCTGTAGATTTAAATACAGCATTACTATTTCCTAAATCATTTCCGCCCAGCATATACAAACTTCCATTAAATTCAACTACTTGATGTCCATAGATTCCTCCATACAAACTGTCAAGTCCACTACTGGTTTTTTTAGTTGCACTTGTAATAATATTATTAAGATCAGGACGAGTTGTAAAGGAGAAAGTAGTACTTGCCGTTGTTGCACCCTTAATATTCTTGGCTACAACTTTCCAGAAATAAGTAGTTTCAAAATCCAAGTCAGTTGGGATTGTTATGCTCGTTCCAATCACGTATTGTTGATACAAACTTGTTGGATTTGCATTCTTTCCGAAATATACATCATAGATAACTGGAATATTATTAGGATCTGTAGCCTTTTCCCAGGACAAACTTGGTTTCAACGGAGCATCAATAAATCCATCAATTGGAAGCAATAGCTTAAAAGAATCGGGCGGATCTAGGGTGTCAATCGTAGTTACAAAAGTATAAGTACTTGAACTTCTAGTTGTATTTCCATCCGCATCTGAAGCAACAACATACCAATGATATTCAGTAATCACGTCTAAATAATTTTCAAATTGAAAGTAATTGTTTTCGAGTCCTTTAGCTACTTCGGTTACTGGTTCCGTTAATCCTTGATCTTCCAAGTCTTGTTTTTTATCCATTAACAATGAATATCGAACGGGATTTAAGCTACTTGAGGATTGCTCCCAAGTTAACATAGGTGTTAATGTTACATCTGATTCACGATCCGCAACATAGAGCAAATCGAAGGTTGTCGGAGCTAAGTTTTCTGCTTCTGGGTCATCTTCTTTACATCCAGCAATTAGAAGTAAACCAAATAAAAAAAGAAAGAGTAATTTGAATTTAATCATTGGGTTAGGGGATTAATGTATCCAAATGTAGAAAAATTGATGTGGAATTGCAATTGAATCCCTAAGGCAAGCTTTTGAGTAGCTTGGCTTTTAGGTAGTGTCAACACGTTTATCTTAATCTCCGTCTTAGCTAAGCTGAAGGTATTCGCTATTGTTCAATCCCATCTGTTAAATACCGTGTCAACTGTTGGTAAATTATCGAATAATCATCTGAGTAAATACCAAAACATGGGATTGGAGTAATATGCTAAGATTAATCCAATTTATCTTTTATATTTGATTATCAATTATTTAATTACACATGAGTGATTGGTATTCGAAGATACCACATGAGCTGCGGATTACTTTTCTGCTCATTTTTTTAGTGCTCAGTGCTTGTCACTTGGCAATTGTATTCTATCAAAAGGTTGCGAAATCAGATTTATCAAAAGAGCTTCTACTAAGAACCCATACCTGGTGGAAAATTGCTATAGGTGTTTTTGTAGTAACTGCATTACCTTCAATTTACGGAACTGTGCTCGTCGCATTTATTTCATACTCCGCCTTACGTGAGATGCTTTCTATTTCACCCTTAAGGGCCTCAGATAGAATGGCAATGGTACTTTGCTATTTATCGGTTCCTGTTCAATTCTATATTGTTCATCAAGGCTATTACAATAGTTTTTTAATTTTCATACCGATTATTATCTTTATTGGTATCCCAACAATTTTGGTGTTCGTTGGAAATACAAAGGGCATAGGACGATCCATGTCTTTAATACCTACCATACTTATATTGACAGTGTTTATGCCAAGCCATTTGTTGATGATATTTCATCTGGAAAACCCAGATTTAGAAGTTACTGGAAGCATGATGGTGATGTTTGTTATTCTATTGGTTGCATTTAACGACATATTCCAATTTACTTGGGGTAAACTGCTAGGAACTAAAAAGATTCTACCTCAAATAAGTACGAATAAAACATGGGAAGGTTTAATTTTTGGATTAATAACGACCGCAAGCTTTGCCTACTTTCTTAAAATGCTAACAACATTTACAGGCTATCAGGCATTTTTTGTAGGACTTCTTGTAGGTTTTTGCGGTTTTATTGGAGATGCAATCCTATCTGCGATCAAGAGGGATTTAAAGATTAAGGATACTGGGAGTATGGTTCCTGGTCATGGGGGGATTATGGATCGCTTGGATTCTTTAATTATTGCGGTTCCGGTTTATTATCACTTGTTAAAATACCTAATTGAAAACAGCTAGATTATGAAAAAAATAGTACTTCTAATTCTGTATAAAGTGTTTGTTAACCCTTGGTTAAGGTACATTATTGGTGTTCGATTTGAGAATAGGCAGGCTTTAAAGAAACACAAACAATTCATTATCATAGCAAATCACAATAGTCATTTTGATACAGTTGCTATTCTAGCTTCTTTAGATATTAAAAACTTGATAAATACATCTCCAGCTGCGGCTATAGATTATTTTGGTAAAAACAGGTTGTCACGTTTTCTTACCACCAATTTATTGAATACTATATTGATATTTAGACAAAAAGTAGAAGGCAAACCGGGTGCAATTGAGCAGCTAGACAGTCACTTAAAATTAGGTAAATCTCTATTGCTATTTCCAGAAGGCACGAGAGGGACAGCAGGTGAAATTAGTGATTTTAAAAGTGGAATTGCAGTGTTGTTAAAGAAGAATCCAGGACTACCTTTTATACCCGTATATCTCATAGGTTTTGGAAGAGTTTTGCCAAAAGATGGTAACATTATCGTACCCCTAAATTGCTTGGTAAGATATGGAGAACCTATTGTACCCAATTCGAATTTAAGCATTGATGAAATCTTAGAATTAACAAAAACCGCTGTTCTTTCATTGCGTGAGAGTGATGATCGAGAACACAATAAATTCGCATTTGATTAGTTTGTGTTCTCAATTTACAACTATGAACATTGTTTTAAGGACTCCACTTGGTGATGAAGTATTTAGTGTATAAACAGAGCTTCGTATTCTTATGATATGACCACTCTTTCAAAGGATATTGGTAAGGCACTTCTTTACTTTTCAACAAAATATTTCTAAAAATAGCTTTAAATAGCGATGTAAGAATTACATTTACCGTAAACAACTATACTAAAAAATGAGAGTAGGAGAAATCATGAATTCACCTGTAGTTTTCACACAGAAAACAATTAAAGTTTCCAGTTTAAAAGACATGCTTAGCCGCAAAGGAATAACCGCTGTTCCTGTAATTGAAGATGATGGAACTATAGCAGGCATTGTTTCTTCAAGTGATATTATATCTGGCCATGACGAGAATAAATCGGTTATGGAGGTGATGTCTGATTTTGTTCATATTGTAGTCCCTCAAAATAGGGTGAAAGATGCTGCTAAAATGATGGTGAAACATGGAGTGCATCACTTAGTTGTAATGGAAGACGCTAAGGTTGTTGGAATGCTCAGTTCAATGGATATCATTAAGGTATATGCAGAATTGGACTAAGAATTTATTGTAAAGTATTTTCAATAAAAAAGGCTCACCGAACAGTGAACCTTTTTAGATTAAATCTAATAATCTGTAATAATTAAATTAATATGGTTTAGTTAGTTACCGATTTCATAAGCGTTTCAATGTCACCGGGGGTAGACATAATCTTCATAAATGTACTCATCGTTAAATCAGGAAAAGACAAAGCGATTCTAAATCTACCATGTAACATATGCACTTCATTGTTTTTAACAAGTATTTCGTACGGTAAGAAAGCAGTATGTTTTGGCTTTCCAATGTCAATAGTAGGTAAGAAGTGGCTTTCACCTGTACCACCAGATAGAGCTAATCCATAGAGTGTAAGATTTTTACCAGGTACTTTGTGTTTATATACCAAGCGAACATGGGGTACTCCTGCTTTTAATTTAGCGTTGATATGAGCAACAGCTTCTGAATGTGAAGTAAAACTTTTTAACAACTCTGTATCATCAAAATCAGGCATACCATACATATATTGATAACTCTGTAATTTGGATGAAGTTAGACCGTTCTTTGAACCAAAACCCGTTCCTGAGTAGGTTCCAACACCGGCGAATGCTTTTTTTAGTTTTGAGTGGAATGCGGCATAATTAGATGAAACTTGCGAATACTTGTTTCTGAAATAGGCATTCCCCCAGTATGAAGGATTGGTGTAAGAGACAATTGTTTTGTTTTGTTCCCTCGTGAATGCAATACGCAATACAGAGCCAAAACCAGTTAAACCACCTGTTTTCTGAACAGCCTTGTCTAAGTCTGTAGAAGTTATTGCAATAACCCATCGATTGTTATCTCGAGC
>JABDQY010000163.1 GCA_013042025.1 Bacteroidia bacterium | reverse complement strand
GGACTGCGTGAATGCACTAAATCAAAATCCATTTCTAGTTTTACTAGATTACCAAATGGATGGTCTAGATGGCTTTGATGTTTTACGAAAAATTAAGAGATACAATCCAGACACCTATGTAATTATGATGTCCTCACAAAAAGATATTACTGATGCTGTTGATACCTTAAAGTTTGGTGCCTTTGATTATATCGTTAAAGGGGAAGCAGATATAGCACGACTTCAATTAAACTTTGAACGAATTTTTAAAATTGAAGAAAATTTATTAGCACCCCGCAAATCTCTAATCGCAAAACTTTTTAATTTTTTATAGTAAATGAAATATCTACTACTACTTGTATCAGCCACAATTATGTTAAGCTCATGTGGTGGAACACATAATATTATGGGAGAAAAGAATCGTGTAATGAATGAAAAAATCGCAGTACTTGACTCTGTTTTCAACTACAACGAAAATTATCAATATCACATCAAAACGGATGATAAAATCAATATCAGTGTTTGGGGACAAGACGAGTTGAGTGTTGGATCCACTTATGGAATTTATAACTCCAATGAAGTATATGGAAAATATCTTATGGTAGACGCCGAAGGGAATATAGAGGTTCCAAAAATAGGTACTCTCAATGTGACTGATTTTACTTTAATTGAACTTAAATATAGCCTTAAAGTTCTTTTCGGACATTGGATAGTTACACCTATAGTGTATGTAAAAATTCTGAACAAAGACATCACAGTAATGGGAGAAGTTCGCAATCCAGGAGTTTATGACGTTGACAAAAATCATAATAGTCTTTTTGAAATGATTGCCCGAAGTGGAGGTGTTGAAGATTACGCCAATTTAAAATATGTAAAAGTATTTAGACAAGAGGGCCCTCATGTTCGGGTTGCCACAATAAATTTAAAGAACTATGGAAGCTACCTAGCTCAAAACATACAACTACTTCCAAGTGATATAGTTGTCATACCATCTAAAAAATACAAAGAATTTGATAAACGAATTTCTGTGATTATTCCATTCACCTCAGCTCTTACCTCAGCTGCTATATTTAAAAGTGCATTTTAAATAGTATTTATAAAACAAAACTACTACTACGATGAAAGAATCTTTAAGACTTATAAGACCATTTTTACGCGGAATACCTCTAATAGTACTTAGCGTAATATTGGCAGTTCTAATTGCAAAAAAGTATCTTACTTATGTAACTCCTAACTATGAGAGTACCGTAAAAATCAAACTTGCAGATCTCACTCAAGGGATTCCTAACAACAACCTATTTAAAGACTTAGATGTTTTTGCATCAAGCAACAAAATAGCAGCTGAAATTGAGTTAATGAAATCCACTGTATTACTTGAAAAATCTATGCAAAGGTTAAGTTTTTATCAAGAACTATATCGCGTTGGAGGAATTAGAAAGCAAGAATTATACAATGACGCCCCAATCATCATCAACACCCATAATTTTAGTTCCTATTTAGATGAACCCATTCAAATATCAGTAAATGAAGATGACAGTTATGAATTGTTCTTAACCTCTTCAGAAAGATTGGTAAAAGGGACTATGGGTGACACAGCTTATATAAATAAAAGTACTGTAATTATAAATCGTAATCATAAGTTACTTGCTCAAAAAAATATTGATATTAAGGGAGAATACGAATTTACATTACTCAGCAAAGAGAAATTAATAGAAAAAATTAAGAAAAACCTTGACGTAATTCCTGCAGATAAAGATGTTCCAGTAATTTCTATAATATATAAATCTGCTATACCACAAAAATCTGCAGACTTTGTCAATAATCTTGCTCAAGTATATATTGAAGATTATATCGAGTCAAAATTTAAAGCTGCAGAAACAACCGTTGGCTTTTTAGATGATCGAATAAATGAAGTATCAAGCAACTTAAGTCGATCAGAAAACAGAATCGAAACCTATAAAAACGGAAAAGGTATTGTTGATTTACGTCAAGAATCAGAAACTGATTTGCGTAAAATAGCTCAACTCAAAATTCAGCTATCCAACATTAAAATTAGTCTTGATGCAATGCAGGAGTTGGAAGACAACCTAAGAAGCGATAATAAAGATTTTTTACTCAAAGCTCCTAATTTTCAAACCTATACCGATTTATTAAGCACAGAATTAATCAAGAAGGTTAAAGCTCTTCAAGCAGAACGAAGAGACCTTCTATTAACTTTTACTCCAAAAGATGAACGGGTCAAAGTTATTGATGCAAAACTTGATGATTTAATCGTTTATTTAATCGAGGGAGTTACCAATTCAAAGAGAAACCAAAAAACGAAATACGAACAATTGCGATTAGAAATTGCAGAAGCACAAAGTGTATTTGAAGGTTTTGCAACCAAGCAAAAAGATTTAACAGTAATGAATCGTGATTTCAACATTTATGAAAGCTCATACAATTTTTTAAATGAGAAAAGGATTGAGGCTGAAATTGCACGTGCAGCAAAAATTTCATTTCATCGAATCATCTCCCCCGCGGTTCCTTCTAAAAATCCAGTATCCCCAAATCGTGTAATTATAATAATCGTATCCGGTCTGCTGGCATTAATTGGCTCCATTGCACTTATTTACATAGTACATGCTGCAAAAGGGAAAGTAAATGATATTGAAACAATTGAATCTCAGTGTGCGATTCCGGTAGCTATTAAAACTCCATTTTTAGTTGAACAACAAAAGATGAGCCAGCACTTTCTAAAAGAAGCAATTCAACTTGAATTAAAAGGATTTACTGAAAATGGTTCACGCATATGTGTATCATCCAAAACCAATAAAGAAGGAAGGCAATTGCATACAATTGAACTTGCCAAAGCATTTCAAAAACAAGGTAGAAAAGTGAAGGTCTTGGACTTTCAAGATATTCTAGAGCCTATTGAAGCTTCAACTACTAAGATGGACAATCAACTATATAGATCAATGAGTAAAGGAGATTTGGATAATGTTATTACTCAAATGAGTTGCGGTTATGATATTGTACTTATAGACAATGAAGAAATGCAAAATGAGCAAATAGGGTTGCTTTTAATGAGTCTCGCTTCCCACAATTTATACGTAATAGACAGCAGAGAAACTCCTGCAAATCATATTCAAGAAGTTGATTTAATAAGGGAAGAATTTAACATTCCCAAATTGAGTTTTGTGATGAACAAGGACTTATACAACCCAAGTGTAATTAAAGAGATTATCAAACTAGTTTTAAATGTAAAAAATCGTCTAATTCAACTAAAGCGTCATTCATATGCTTAAACTTTTAGTATCCAACGTAAAAAGCGAAAAAGGCTTAGTGCTTATTGACCAAGCTATATTTAGCGGGAACTCATTTATTGTTACAGCACTCTTAGCTCGTTTTCTTGGGATAACAAATTTTGGAACCTTTTCATATGTGGTACTCGGTTTATATTTAACAATGAGCATGAGTAACGCACTTATTATTCAACCAATGCAGGTAGCACATTCCAAGTTTGTAATAGACAAAAACTATAAAGGTTTTACATTATTACTTCAACTTAGCGTCGGACTAATCTTCTTAATTTTTCCATTGCTCATTAATTACATAGGGTTTCCTAAAATTAGACTTATTGAAGGTATAAATCTTATTCATGTAGGGTTGCTATATTGTGTATGGTTGCTACATGACTTCTTAAGAAAATCATTTCTTGCTAGTCAAGAAATAAAAAATACAATTGTAGTAGATTGTTTAATGGCCAGCATTCAGTTAGTTGGAATTATTGGGTTAGGGGTAACTCACCAACTTACACTGAATGCTGCCATTGTTTTGCTAATTATAAGCTACATCACTTCCTCAATAGCAGGTTTGGTTCTCATGAAACTTTCGTTCTCAAACCTTTGTTTTAAGAACGAATATTATCAATATCATAAAAAAGAAGGGTCGTTACTTTTTGTTTCATCATTACTTCAATGGTGGAGCAGCAATCTGTTTGTAGTAACTTCCGGAATGTTCTTAGGAGTTGCTGCTTTAGGGGCGTTTAGATTAGTTCAATCCATGTTTGGGGTTTTAAATCTCCTATTACAAACATATGAAAATTATGTACTGCCAAAGGCTTCTCAACTATTCTCCCAATCTCTATCTGAATCTAAAAAGTACTTGCGTGTTATCACACAAAAAGGAGGATTACTTTTTGCTATTGTTCTGGTTCCGTTATTTCTATTTTCAAAACAATCCATTTATCTCTTTGGAGGTGAACAGTACATCGAATATCACAATGTAGTGCGAGGTATGGTAATTCTTTATGCAATCATATATATTGGTTATTCTGTAAGATTGCCTATTCGCATACTCACTTTAAACAATACATTCTTTATTGGTTATTGTATTTCCTTTTTATTTAGCTTATGTACGTTTAACTTTTTACTTCAGAATTTTAATATTTCGGGTGCTATTGCCGGATTAATTATCAATCAACTTTTGATGATTAGCTATTGGCAATATAAATTAACACAACACCAATTTACATTATGGAAATAGTACATATAGTCTTAGGCAAAGCCAATCCCGAGAGGATGAATGGCGTTAATAAAGTAGCTTACCAATTAGCTAGCAGACAAGCAGCTAGTGGGAGGAGTGTGCAAATTTGGGGCATTTCAGATGACCTTACACACAATTATGGAGTAAGAAATTTTGAAACAAAACTTTTCAAAAAACGCAAGAACCCGTTTACCATAAGTTCTAAGTTGAAACAAGCAATTGTAAAATCAAAAAACACTACATTTCACTTGCACGGTGGTTGGGTGCCTACGTTTTGGGCAGTAGCTAAATGCATAAAGAAAAACAACAAAAAATCAGTTCTTACTCCCCATGGTGCATATAATACCATTGCTATGGAAACGAACAAATGGACCAAAAAGATCTATTTCCAATTAATTGAAAAAAGTTTGCTTAACACTATGTTTAAGATCCATGCTATTGGTGCTAGTGAAAAAGAAGGATTAGAAAATATATACCCTAATAGCAAGCAGATTGTCTTACCCTATGGATTCGAACGACCTGTTAATGAACCATATACAAAGAGATTTAAGAATCAGTTTATAATTGGATTTGTAGGTCGAATTGACATCCATACTAAAGGGTTGGACCTTCTTGTTGCAGCCTTTAAAAATTTTAGTAAAGATAAAAAGACTAAACTTTGGATTGTAGGTGACAGCAATGAAATGCCTCAATTAAAGATTCTATTGAAGAACGCAAAAATCTCAGAGGATACGATTCTTTATGGAAGCAAGTTTGGTCCTGAAAAGGATGAACTTATCAAGCAAATGGACATATTCACTCATCCAAGCAGAAATGAAGGACTTCCAACAGCCGTGCTTGAAGCAGCAAGTTTTGGAGTACCAAGTATAGTTACCAAGGCTACGAATGTGGGCTCCTATTTGTCAAAGCACCAAGCAGGGAAATGTATAAAAAATGAAAATGTAAGTGATTTAACCACAGCAATGGAGGAATTATACCTTGCTTGGAAAGCAAATAATATGACGAAGTATGCTGCGAATACTAACACAATGCTAAATCAAGAATTCAATTGGCACAAGCTAGTTGTTCATTTTGATCGGTTATACAACTAATATCCACTCATCCTTTCAATCATACCATTCACCGACCGCTGATATCCCACCACCTTTTCTTTGGCACTTGAAGTGATAATACATATCATATTTGAAGTATAGTTTCAAAGAAAGAACTATTAATCTACTACAAATGATGAATAAAAAACAAGACTCAGTACAAACTTGGATTGATGCTATTAGCACCGACCATACTGAAAAGAAAACATTTTATTACTTATGCAATGAAGATCGAACTATTAGGTGGGTATGGCCTTCAGAAAACAAGAAGCCCCTCTTCTTAAGATTTTATACTACTGCTTCAATGAAATCTAAGATGTTCGCAGTATGTGTAAGGATTTTATTCTTAGTTAGGTTGCAGCATTTGTTTGTAAAGAAAGCTACTGCAAATTTTGACTTTTTCCCAGTAGAATACAATATTGACAGCACTCAGGAATGGGCTTTATTCACTGGAACTAAAGGGCCAAATAGAAAATTAATTCTAACGGCTTCAAACTTTTCTGACAAGACAACATTTACTAAAATAGCATATGGAGTAAAAACACGTCAAATGCTAAAAAACGAAACGCGGACAATTGAGAAATTGACCGATTTTAACTTTAGCTACTCCATTCTTCCTCAACTTCTTTCAAGTACAAAAAATCACATTCAAATAAGTGATGTAAGCACTGGAGAGCGTTCACTTCGTTTAGAAACATCTCACATTAATGCACTCATCGAAATAGCACATAAGACAAAAAACAATACGGTATTAGGCACTACCAAGATGTATTTGGAAGCAATGGAAAGCTATAAAAATCTAAATATGAAGAATGATCAACGTTTACCAAAAGCTTTGAAACGAAAGTTACAATGGTTAATTAATTCCTTCGATGAACATCTTAAAATTGAAACAACAATAGCTCATGGTGATTTTACTCCCTGGAACTGCTATGTATCAAATGATCAAATATCACTTTACGATTTAGAAATGGCTCAAGATAAAATGCCATTAGGTTATGATGCATTTCACTTTGTTATTCAAAACGGAATACTTGTAAACCAAGATTCTTGGAAAACAATTGTTAAAGAAATAATGGCCGTGATTTGTCCTGCATTTTTTGAAGGAGATAAAGAGAAAACACTCAAATATCTTAAGCTATACCTTCTTATAAATACCGCATACTACCTAAACATATATAGTAATCAAGATGAATGGCATGTGCAAGTAAACTGGCTATTACAAACTTGGAATGAAGGAATCAGCTTTGTGTTACAAGAAACAATAGAATCACGCAAGCTTGTCTTAATGGATACATTTGATTTTATGCAGAATAGAAAGTACGCTGCTCTAAAATTTAAGGGTTATATCCCAGAGCAAATAAGCTATTTAAGTGATGTAGACCTTTGTACAACCAAAAAGGATGCAAAAGCATTAACCAAGTTCCTAAAAAATCATTCTTTAGTACATGAAGCCCGTATCAAAAACTTATCATTTATGAAGAACATAGAGCTGGTTTTAAAGAACTCCGAACTACTTAGTATAGATTGTATTTGGCAATTAAGAAGAAAAAACATAATCATTCAAGACATTGACCAAGTAATCAAAAGTGCCTGTTCCAATGTATTTGGCGTAAAACAGCCATCTAGCTTAATTGAAGCAAATTATGTCAATTACTTTTACGCTCTCAATAAAGCACAAACACCTATTCAATACAGAAGTAAATCTTTTGAGCTTGAAATGGAAAAATTAGCCAAAAGCACCAATCCTGTCGCAATACAAAAATCGCTTCAGGGAATGCTCAAAAAGAAGAAAGTAAACAAAGGATTATCGCTGATTAAGAACTCTATTTACTATGTGTCTGACACCATTAAAAACGTACTTGGACAACATGGATTTATTATAACCTTTAGCGGAGTGGATGGTGCAGGTAAATCTACCTTAATAGAAATAACAAAACAACGTATAGACAAGCAACTTCGAAAATCAGTAGTTGTGCTAAGACATAGACCTTCCCTCCTTCCGATATTAAGTGCTTGGACAATGGGCAAAGATGCTGCTGAACAAAAAGCGGCCTCTACACTACCAAGACAAGGGGAGAACAAGAGCAGGATTTCATCATTTTTACGATTTGGTTACTATTACATAGACTATGTAGTTGGACAATTTTACATATACATAAAATATGTTCTTAGAGGTAAAGTAGTTTTATATGACAGATACTATTTCGATTTCATAAGCGATAGCCGAAGGAGTAATATAAATCTACCCTCTTGGATAACCACAATGGGTTATAACCTAATAATGAAACCTCATCTTAATATTTTTTTATATGCAGATGCTGAAACCATTTTAGCAAGGAAACAAGAACTTAATGCGGAAACTATAACAACTCTTACTAACAAGTATTTGATGCTATTTAAGAAGCTTAATAAGAAGAGTAAAACAGACGCTTATATTCCGATAAACAATGTAAACCTTGATACTACGATAAATACCATAATGGATAAGCTTAAAAAGAAAGCAGCATAGTGAAAACAGCAATTCAACATATCGTAAGGTTTAGAAATCCTAACTTCACTTTTGATTCAGCAGTAAATAACAGAATACTCTTAGAGTTCATTAGTAATCAATCCATTGCAATGCTAAGAGGCCTTTTAATTCTACTAAAGCTAAAGCTACCGAAGTATATGCTAAGAGGTAAAAACGTAAAGTTCATAAGTGCAGGGAGAATAACCTTCGGGAAATTTTTAAAACTAGGTAATAACGTTACCCTAAGTGGATTGGGTAAAGAAGGGATTAAACTAGGAAATAATGTAGGAATTGGTTCACATAGTTTGGTAATGGTGAGCACATCTTTAAATGATATTGGGAAAGGTATTACAATAGGAGATAATGTAGGAATCGGAGAGTTTGCTTATCTAGGTGGAGCTGGCGGGCTAGATATAGGAAGAAATTGTATAATCGGTCAATATTTGAGTTGTCATCCTGAAAATCATAATTACAGAGAAATTGAAACACTCATTAGACTTCAAGGAGTAAATAGAAAAGGAATAAAAATAGCTCCAAATTGCTGGATAGGTAGCAAAGTAACAATACTTGATGGAGTAAGCATTGGTGAAGGGAGTATCATAGCAGCTGGAGCAGTTGTAACCTCTTCATTTCCTGCCAATTCTATTATTGGGGGTGTTCCTGCTAAACTTCTCAAAACAAGAATAGGGTGAATCACAACAAATTTCTAAAACAAATAGATACACTACTTCTTCTTATACTCTTTACGATGGTAGCAGGGTTTTTCACTTGGAGTGAAAATGTTGCTATAACACGAGTAATTAAAGTATTTACTCGAATAGGGATGACTGTGGCTATCTATTTTGTACACCAAAAGATTGTGAATTATGGTGCCATTAGTTCATTTAAATGGAACCATGTATGGGCTCCAATCTTGTATGTAAGTTACTTATTATTGGGGCTGGCATCTATTATGTGGAGCACAGACCCCGGTTACAGTTCATTGCAATGGGTAATGACTCTTGAGAGCTTTGTTTTTGCATTCTACTTTATGAAATGCTTTATGCTCCTTGATGAATATTTCCCCGGACATCCAATACGGTTTTATAACATCATGGGGAATACGGTTTTTGGATTGATTATGATCTTTATTATAGGAATGTACATAGATCAAGATACATTCTTTAGAGCAGTAGAAGGAGGAACTGACTTCAGATTAGGAGGCTATATTATGAATCCAAACGAGTTAGGAATGCTAACAGGACTAGGGCTTTCCTGTTTAATCTTTGATTTATATCGTAAACCAAAGAAGTTTTGGACTATTCTTAAGGTTGCAATAATTCTTTGGGCATTGGTACTCACTAAATCTAGATCAAGTTTAGTTGGATTCTTGCTAATTGTTTTCTTTCACATAAGAAGAAGCAAGAGTACAGGCCTAAAACTTGCAGTTTATGGACTTACAATCGCTATCATACCAGTTATGATTCAAACCCTAATAC
>JABDQY010000145.1 GCA_013042025.1 Bacteroidia bacterium | reverse complement strand
GCAGTATACATTTCAAAACCATTTGATTCCATGTACCCAATTTGACCTGTGAGAAGCTTTTCCAATGAAAGGCTTACTGTTGTTATTCTAAGTATCTTGGGTTTTTTCATTTATTTTTATCTTGGCTTGATATTGCTGATAGCGGCTAAGAGAATAGATTAACGGGAACAAAGCAAAAAGAATCCAAAGAGGAGTAAATCGCAGCCCCATATGTGTGAAACTATATAATATTACAGGAACAATGTAAAGCGAAGTTTTAATTGATAAGCCTTTAAAAAGACTAAAAAAGAAAACTAGAAATAGTGTGAAACCTGGAATTCCATAACTAAATAACAGATTACCAAATGATGAATGCATTTCATGGTGATGAATGTATGTTTTAAATCTACGATACATTCCTTCTCCAGATCCTAGTATTAAGTACTTTGGATGATTACTCATTCTATCATAACCTCTATATTCCCACTCTGTGATGTTTTGCTCTTTGGTTCCTTGTTCTACACGCTCCAATAAATAATCTGCTTGTCGAGAACCTTGATCGCTTTTAAATACAAAGAAATAGCTTGCTGAAAAGATAACCAATACAGCAACTAGGCCATATCCTTTAAGCATTTGGCTATCAAACAAATAGTATACCGACAAGAATAGAGCACCACCCACTGCGGCTTTAGACGCACTCACTAAGGTCATAAACAAACATGATAAGAATACCGCAACAAAATAAACCATGTTGATTCGGTTTAGCTTATTTAAGACCACAAACGCACTTAACATTATCAAAGCATAATATCCTAGTTGATTGGGTGTTCTGAAGAAAAACGCAGGTCGTAGTATATCGTAATTATAGGAACCGAACACCATATAATAACCTATTTGAATGCCAACAGAAAGAATGATACCCCATTGCGTGAAAACTACAAATTTTCGTATATTCTGATTTGCAATTCCCATTACGTAAAATAATACTGCTATGTTATAGACGTAAAATACGGTTGCGAGCATCGGAATGCCTCTATAACTGGTTATATATACTAAATACAGAATACCATTGGCAAGAAAAGTATAGGTAAGAAATGCAAAAAGTGATTTAGTAGAGAAAGGACTTCTTTTTATACCCAATGAGATTACAGAAGGGGAAAAAACAAGCATACTAAACATCAGAAAATCGCTTATTTGTGGGTTTCCACTTTCAAAAAAATAGAATGGATTTAGTATTAAGAAAAGTGCCCAGAGGTAGTACTTCATTCTAATTCTGATATAAACTTAGCTACAACATGTTCGCTGTTTCCAGCGTTAGCTGCGAAACGATCAAGATAATATCTATAATTTCTAAAATGATAATGTTCACCACTCAGAAAATCATCCAATTGTTCTGTAATTTCTGGATTATAAATGTTTAAGCTGTAAGCAACATTATCTTGAACATAATCACCCAAATAATCATGGTTTTTAAGCTTAACAACCGCCAACTTTTTACCATGAACGATAACATTAATTCCAACCGTAGAAGCGAAAACAATTCCAGCATCAACCGTATTGATTACTATGTCAATATCCGAATTGCTTTCATACACTTTAATGTGTCCTAAACCATTCTTTTGCAAAATATCGCGTAAATACTCAGGTGACTCTCGTGGATGGTTTTTAAATACGACCTCAAGTTTTCTATTTTTACTTTTAGCATAGTCACATATTGTTCTTGCTAAGTCTACATAAATCGCATTTTTCTCATCATGAGTAACAAACTTTTGATCATCAATTGGATTTCCAAAAATGGCCACCTTTTCTATTTTATCTGGAACAGAATCCAATGATTGTTGTAAGTATAGCGATTTATCAAAACCAGGACTACCAAGTGCAACAACCTGTGTTCTTGGATGCACTATCGTATCAAAATACTCTTTTGATTTAACACCCCAAGTTACAAGATAATCAACACCACTACTTCCATAATTATTCACCGCTTCTACAGGCAATGGGAAACGAATCCCCTCTTGCATTAAAATGGTCTTAACTTTTTTATTCTTTAAGTAACTCACTATAAAATTGCCAGGATAAGCCGTATCGTTCAATAAAATAGCATGGGTTGTTCCTTTCAGCCATCTCCTCAATTTGGGTCGGAGAACTGTAAACCAAAAGGTTTGTCTCATCAAAAAAGACACTAACAGCGAGTACCATTTTGTTTCTTTGGAACCATTTGATTTTCCTTTAGGAACTTTGATATTGAATTTCTTATATGGAACAGGAATATCATTAAATAACTTTTCAGGAGTTCTGAATTTCCTAACTTCACATAATGAAATATAGTTTACTTCAATCCTCTGTTTTTGAAGCTGTCTCGCAACCGGTAATGTTATAAGAACATGATGGTTGGGATTTGTTATTATAATATCAACTTTCAAGAAATAAATGAAAAATAGGATGAAATAGCATGTTCTTCTCTAAAACGTTTCACAGATTCTGGACCATTGGTTTTGAATTTATCTTTGGTAATTTCATCGTTGAGCAAATCTAATATCTTCTTTGACAACTCAAGATAGTTTCCAACAGGCACAAGGAATCCGTTTTGTCCATCTTCAATAATTTCCGCTGGCCCAGTAGGACAATCGGTTGAAATTGATGGTGTACCGCACGCTATGGCTTGTATTAAAGTACCTGGCATTCCTTCGTTTTGCGAGGACATTACAAAAACATCACTCTTTTTTAAGTACTTATATGGATTTACGTCAAAATTTAGAAATACCACCTTCTTATCTAATGAAAGGCTTGCAATTAATCCTAACAATTCACTTTTAAGAGGTCCCTCTCCCAAAATAAAGAGCGTTGCGTCTGATTCTTCTTCAATAACACTGAAAGCTTTAATTAAGGTTTTGTAGTCTTTCTCTTTAACCAATCGACCAACTGCCAAAATTTTGGTCTTCGCATTGTTGAATGAATTCTCCAACTCACTTTGATCCATCAAACTGCTAAGGTCTTTTGGAATCACTGGGTTGTTACAGACCACTATTTTATTTGGGCTTACATCAGTAAGCTGCAGTAACTCGTTTCGCAGTCCTTCAGAAACTACAACAATAAAATCTGATTGCTTATTTAACCATTTCTTCAATCCCAGAATTAGCTTGTTCTTTAATCCCGAATTCATTCTTCTAAGCAAAGAACTTCTTTCTGAAATTACAGTAATTTTAGTACTAGAGCTTAGAACTTTTGAAAGTACCACCGGAATAGACATCCCACTACTTGTGCAATAGAATATGTCAAAATCACTCTTTCGAAAAAGTTTCATCAGCACTGGCAAAGTGAACCACAGCGACTTCTTTTTTAAATCTATTACTGGAACATCATTTGGTATCTGATTGATTAGCTTACCCTCCATTTTCATAAGAGCAAGAGAAATTTCATACTTTGATCGATCAAAACCTCTAAGCAAATTCAAGGTTACCTTATCTGCTCCCCCTTGACCTAATGTAGGTCGAATGAATAATATCTTTTTCTTAACCAAGATGATATACTTTGATATCTTTCTTTTGAATGAGTTTATGAATTGGTAAATCCATATTCTTTTCGAGCACCTTCCTTTTCTCTTCCCCGTTTATTAAAAGCCATATATGCTCTGCTTTTGAAAGTAGTTCTAAGCTCATACTGATTCTTTGGGTTCCGTCTGTAGGATGTTTACAGGAAAAAACTTCAGTACTATGCGATTGACCAGGAAAGATTGATGCTATGTGTCCATCTAAACCCATTCCCAATAATACTAAATCCAGTTTAAAATTACTTTTTTCTTTAAGTATTGAGGCATACTCAACCGCACACTTTTCAATTGGATTAACTTCAGTTTTTACAGGAAATATATTCAATCTATCTTCATGTTGAAACCATAAATCTAGAGCAACCGAAGAATTATTTCTTTGGTCAGAAGTTGGAACGTAACGTTCATCAACCCAAAAAACATTTGCCGAATTATTCAATTCACTACTTAACGGATGATTTCCTAAATAGTTGAAGAGTGCAGTTGGTGTAGATCCTCCGCTAATTGCAATATTTTTAATGCGTTTATTGTCATTCAATTGCTCTAAAAGTTCACTTCTTAGATTAATGCAAAGCTCTAGTTCTGTTTTGAAAGAAGTAATCGTCAATTCGAAAAATAGAGTGACTTAATCTGTTCTAAATCGTTTATCGATTTAATGTTTTCGTTCTCCCAGAAATCTATCATCTCATCTGAGTAAACCGCTTGAAAAGGGACATTATTTGATTTAGCTGCGAAATAATCTGTAGTGGCATCACCAAGAAACAATGCTTCAGAAGGCTCAATTGAATATCTCTCTAAGATATCTTCAATGATTGCTTCTTTGTGTTTTGGCGAACCCCACACTTCAATAAAAAACTGGGAAAGATTTCTCTTCTTAATAATAGTATGAAGTTCCTTGTACGGTGTACCTGAAGCTACAACACACTTAATATTCGTTTCTCTAAAGTATTCAAGTAAATTCTTCGCTCCTTTGATAAACGGACACTGCATCACTTTTTCTAGCACTATCTCAGAGAACGTGTTTCCCAATTCTTCTTTTTTAGAATTTGACAACTCGGTTTTCAATAATGTTTGATAAATCCAATCAAACTTTTCATATCTCGAAATCCCTTGATTTTCTAAATGATAGTTGGTTATTGCCTCTAGATGCTGAGGATAGTCCTTAAATACTTCTGGGAAAGCCAAGGTTTTAATTTTAGCAGAATCTAATACAACTCCATCAAAATCAAAAAATACAATCTTAGGATTAGTCATCCGCTTTGAATACTTCTTCTTTAAATTTAAACCCGTGAGTATTATCTTTTGCTTCTCGTATTGAACGTTTTGGGTACTCCCAGTTCGGAATTTTTCTTGATACAATTACAGCATCACTTGAGAACAATGAAAAAGGGAAATATCGTGTTAACATTGGTGGAATTCCTTTATTTACAAGTGGAATAGACCACTTAAACGAACTAAGAGGCTCAAAACCTGATCTTCTTAGTGACCATTTCAATGTTTCGATTGTAAAGAAGCTCACATGGTCGCCATGTTCATTCCATAAATTTTTCAAAAAAGGTAGATAGCGATAATACTTCGAAATTGGTCGAATAGGACATTCTAATATAAAAGTGCCATTGTCTTCGATGAGCAAATTACATTTACGTAAAAATATGTGAGGAGAATCTATGTGTTCAATTGTTGCAAATGACCAACCTACTTGTGCTTTTGGTATATCACTAAAGCTATCATTTATTATGTCTTTTTGGTAGGTTTTTAATCCTAGTCCGTTCGCAAACCGAACATGACGATCAGAGATATCAACCCCATATGAATCTTTACTAAAGTGATACAAATAATGACCGTAGCCACAACCTATATCTGCAACTTTCTTATTGGCTAAACCAAATTTCTTTAACATGGCAAAAAACATCTTGTCTTTTGCTCTATTGTATTTAAAGTGAAGATTTAGAATTTGGTCAACATCCTTATCGCTTAATTTCGAAATGGCCTGTCCTTCTTTAGCTTTAGACCAAATTTCTTTGATTTTATTCTTCATTTCGTAGCCTCATTTCTTCCAATAGTTGAATAATTCCTTGCCCCATATCTACGTATTCGTTGGTTACTAATTTCTTCCCAATGGATGGCAGATATGTGTATGGAGTAATATTATAGTGTCCATTTTTTCCATTAGTAGAATTTAAGTAATGTATATCCACCTTTTTATTCAAAATCTCTTCAAACATTTTGTACAATTCGGAAACTTCTAATTTGTCATTCCCCGTTAATACATAATGCTTATTTTCATAAGACTTATCCAATATTTGAGCACTTAGTTTAGCTGCATCGTATACATGAATGTACTCTCTTTTATCAGATGGTTCACCATCGTGTTCTAATTGCTCTTTGGCAATAAAGTTTTTAAGTAATCGATATACACCATTCGATTCATCTGTTCTTGGTCCATATAAACTACCATATCTCAAAACAGTGTAGTTAAGGTTATATTTTCGATGGTATTCTTCCAAATATGCTTCACATGCTTGCTTACTGCATCTGTAGAACCCTCCTTGTTTACTAAACACATAAACCGAAGACCCAAAAATCACTCTTGAAACTTTGTTCTTAACAGCTGCATTCAATAAAACTGCGGTACCACGAATATTAATATCAATAGATTCAATAGGCATTTCTTTGGCCAAATTTAAATCTGCAAGACCAGCCAAATGATAGACATAATCAATTCCACTCAGTACATTATCTAAGAAATCTTGATCTCGAATATCCCCTTTTAAAAATTTCTGATCTGATCTTAAATAGATTGATTCCTCTAAATCAATTATTATCACATCGTGCCCTTGGTCTGATAAGGCATCTGCAATATGACTTCCTAAAAATCCAGATCCTCCGGTAACTATAATCTTTGCCATTAACTAAAAAAAGCTATTATTTTATTTGCACATTCCAATTCCATATTCATTCGAACCTCCTTAGCATACGAACCTATATGAGGAGTAACTAATACATTATTTAACTTCACTAATTCACCTGAATAAGGTTCGTTTTCAAATGTATCAATATATGCCCTTGCACTTGGGTTATCTGTAAGAAAACTAATCAACGCATTTTCATCAACTAATCCTCCTCTACTGGTATTAATGACTTTAGCATTATTTTTTAGCATTGCCAATTCACGCGATCCAATTATATGTCGGTTAGCTGTACTGTAAGGAATATGAATTGAAACAACATCAGATTGTTCCATAATTTCATTAATCGTAGTTTTCTTAATATTCCATTTTGATGCAAATTCTTCATCCCAATGAATATCCGTTGCCATTATTTTAAGATCAAACGCTTGCAACAACTCAATAAGACGTTTTGATACTTTACCTAAACCAATTAAGCCAAGGGTTTTTCCTTTTAATAACGTTCCCATTGGTTTCTTCCAAACTCCTGCTTTCATTTGAGAATGAGATAAACTTATATCTCTATGCAAATCCAACATACCTGCAAGGCACAATTCAGCAACACCATCTATGTGAGCATCAGGAGTATTTTCAACCACTATTCCTCGTTTCTTTGCTTCAACCAAATCTACGCTATCCATGCCGGTACCTAACCTACAGATGTATTTTAGGGTATTGGTGGAATCAAACGTTAGTGCATTAATTTTCTCTGTTCCAGCAATTAAACCAACTTTATTCTTAAGAAGTTCAATTGATTGTTCTTGTGTCATTGTTGAACCAAAAGGATTTAGTTCAACCGAGAAACCATTATTCTCTAACAACTCAAGTGCTGTGGCATCTACTTTACCAAAGCTGCTTGTTGATATTAAAATTTCTTTTTTCATTTACAATCCGCTTTCGGATGATTTATTTAATAGTTCTTTCATTAAGCTTGGGTTTTGTGCCCACCATTCTGAGATTCCAATATCAAAATGAGTATGAACATCTCTACCCGTTACCCAAGTTCGTATAATTGGAGCAGATCTTTTTCCCATCCACCACCAAGGATTAACTCCATCTTCACTTTGTACAGTTTGATGTCTAAAAGCCCAAACTCCTTGATCATAGTAATATGCTTTCTTATATGATTGCCTTTCAGTACTTACTTTTCTATTCTTGTCTCCAAATGCTTCTAAGATTCCATCATCATTTATTTCCATAGCCCTGTTAGGATGATCATCTTGTGCTTCCCAAACAGTCATACAAGAATCTAGCGAATCATCTTTCTCTAACTTTTCAATACATAAATCTATTATTTCTCCATCTATGTATACTGTATTTCCTAACAACAAGACTACTTTATCTAACTCAGGATGCTGCTCCTTAACCCATTCAACTGCGTGCTTAATTACAACTCCATGATTCACTGTATCACCGCTTAGTTCTTCTGGCCGAGGTATTACAGTTGCTCCTAGCTCCTTTGAAGCATTAGCAATTAACTCACCATCTGTAGAAACAAATACCTTGTCAATCTTCTTAGCGTCATTAGCCGCCTGAATTGGATAATGTATCATTGGTTTACCATTTACTGTAAACACATTTTTATTGATTATCGATTTACTTCCCGCTCTTGCGGTAACTATTGCTACATTCATTTTTTAATTTTTCGATCTATTTCATTCCCCACTATATCACAATACTTTACTACAAAATCAATTTCTTCCATTGGCGTGGGTGAATCGGCTTTCCCATCTAAGTATTCATCAAACTGAGTAATAATTCGTGTATGCGGTGATATCCCTTTTAATTTCTGGTTATAATACCTAATCCTATCTGGAATAATTTGAGCAACTTTTTTCAAAGCATCAATTCCAAAAATTCCCAATGCACGTTTCTTTTTTGAATCTACCACTTTGTCAACTAACATCATATCGCTCAATACATCAAGAGTTAGAATTCCTTTGGTACCTATAAACTCTATGTAGCGTTTGTTCTGTTTTGAATTACTTGAATAATGGTAGTTGGAAATAACATTATTATTACTCAACGTAAAACACACTTCATCGGCAGGGGCTCCTTCAGTTGCATTTGATGTTGATAGTGCTGTTACATTATCAAGCTCAGACCAACCCGCAAAGAAATGTGTGATGTACAATTCATGAGGCATTGTTTCATACCATCGTCCACCGGGTAATTTATGAGACCAATGTGAGTTCCCTCTGAGCATCCTATCTGCATCTGGATGTGTAAGGAAATAGCGATTTATTCTGAGAAGCTGCCCTATATCGCCTTGTTCAATTTTCTTTTTAGCATTTTGAACGCTTAAGTTGAATTTTAAATTATGACATAATCCAACCTTGACTTCTTTTTGGTTAATCGCTTCTTTTAATTTCTCCCATTCATTCACGTCAGTAACCAATGGTTTTTCAATTAATAAGTCCTTTCCTGCATTTATAACTTGCATGCAGATAGTAAAGTGTGTTTGGGGAGGTGTGCAGACATCCAAAACATCACAAGCTTCAATAAGATTGTCTAAAGATGTATAGGTGTTTTTAATACCATACTTTTTAGCTTTTGCTAAAAGAAGATTTTCATCAATGTCAAACAATCCAACAACTTCACTATTCTTGGTTTTGTTCCAAGACTTTATGTGTGTATCTGAGATATGACCACACCCAATTATTCCAATTTTCTTTTTACTCAATTTTTTTAATAATAAATTTTTCCATCATTTAATATGAGAACTTCGCTTGAATTCTCTAAGCTCTTACTAATCTCTTCTTTCGAAGGCAAATAAGGCCACCATTTTTTGTTATCAAATATCACAATAGCACCATCTCCTTTGATCACTTCGTGTATCATCCTTTCATAATTCTCATTATAATCTTTTCGAACTAGTGTACTTCCACCATCTTCCTTTACAGGTAAAAAACGGACTCCTTTAAAATTATTAAACGCTAATACATTGCTTGCGTTGCTATATATGGTTCTTTGATCAAAATCTTTACATGCTAGAAGCGTTTCAGAATTAGTCCATTTTTCAGAAGTGAATCCAACACCGTTATTAATATAATCGGATGCATATGTGGTTGTACTTACTAGATGAACCAAGACAACAATTCCTAAACTAAGTTGCATA
Organism: Bacteroidia bacterium; assembly: GCA_013042025.1. Taxonomy (GTDB): domain Bacteria; phylum Bacteroidota; class Bacteroidia; order NS11-12g; family UBA9320; genus UBA9320. Next base: position 3,284 of record JABDQY010000145.1, on the reverse strand, counting down.
GACCAGTTCACTTTTAAAGCCTTTATATTTCTTATTATATAAAAAAGTGTAAGCAGTAACAGCACATATATCGGAAATAACATTCGAACATTTAAAGGTGTTTTATAGTCGAAAAACGAAATTGATACAAAAAGAAAAAGCAAGTAACTACACATTAATAGTATAAATAGTTGGGAGTAGCTCTCACTAAATAGTTTTTTCAAACTACCCATAAGCTGTGCTCTTTTGTTCCAAATCAAAATTCCTAATGCTATTAAAGTTAAAATTCCAAGTACAACTATTTCCGTTGGATTTATAAATCGATAGAAGCTTCCAGCCAATCCTTTTAAATGTTTTAATGTGATAAGATGAAATACTGTTTCTCTATCCATCGGTGCTTGATTCTGTGCCTGCGTAAATAGATACCACGGAAGCAAACTCAAAACGAACACCACACTCATTGCAACAGTTTTAATAATTGAAGAACTTTGGATGAGCATATAAATTCCTATTCCAAGTACCAACCCAATAGCAGCAAAGCGTGTCATTACCATTAAACCGCATAGTACTCCCAATACAATAGCATTCCATATACTAATTTTATCAAGATTGATTAATGCCAAAACTGTAATCATCAAGAAACACATAAATAAGGGTTCTGATAATCCCATTTGCATAACACCCATTGAAGCACCTCCAAAGAGAATTATATTAAACATGAGAATTGTAACCCAACTTTTAAGAAATCTAGTGATAATCAAATTGGTAAAAAGGATAAAGCTAAATGAAGTTACCGATGAGATTATTGTGGCTGCTGTTAATGCAGATACATTTAAGCTCGATATCACAAATGCAATTGACAGCGGATATAATGGAGGCCAATGAGAAATAAAACTACCGTCAACATAAAATGGCTCTGCACTCACTATGCTTTCAGCTATTCGAAGATAAGAAATTCCATCTGGTGTAATTCCAAGATTTGAATTTAGTACCAAAAGAATATGAAAGAGGGTATACACTATGGCATAAAACATAGGAAACCTTAACAATTTCGATAGCAATTTCAACTTTATCCTTTTATCTGATTTACTAGTCGCCAAGTTTCGAAATTCAAAATATGCCATAAATGTCGAGCATATCTTCTGTTTCCTTTTTTAACCTCTGCTATTATTCTGTTTACTTCTCTAGAATTCAATATTGGATTCATTTTAATAAAATCATCCGTCAATATTTCTTGTGCATACGATAAGAAGTTGGTTGCGAAATAATCTTCAACCGGCACATAAAAACCTTGTTTTTTGCGATTTACCATTTCAGTTGGCAAATGTTTCTCTAATACTTTCCTAAGAATATATTTAGACTGACCATTTTTCATTTTAATCTTTCCATCAATCCTTAATCCCAATTCAATTAATTCTCGACTTAGCAAAGGAACTCTTGATTCAAGGCTGCTTGCCATGGTCATTCGATCTGTTTTAGTTAAAAATGATTCACTTAATCTAGAATAGATATCGATGTATGCCATTTCATTTAGTATATCTGTTCCATTATTACTTCTATACTCATTTGAGTACTCTTTAAAATATGGAAAGCTGAACTCATTTTCATTTGTATCTTGCAGCAAACTACGAACTTCGGTAGGCTGCATTATCTCAAAAGTTCTTTGGTAGATTGAGGTGAAGGAATCACTACCTAAATTTCTAAAGTATTTGTTTTTAAGCTTCAATGATTTGCCACTTTTTGATGGCAAAAGCTGATTTATTAGAGCAATCTTTTTAAATTTTTCTGCCTTTGCATATCTGCTATATCCCCCAAATAGCTCGTCACCTCCATCTCCACATAGCACAACTTTAACATCTTTTACGGCTATTTCACTTAATAAATGAAGAGCAAATGCCGAAGCATTGGAAAAGAAATCATCGAAGCTTGAACATATTTTTTGATGGCTGTGTAACAAATCATTTTCGGTATACCAATACGTTTTGTTCGTAACCCCTAAATAGTTAGCAACTGTTTTGGCGTGTCGAGACTCATCTTCAGGATTATTCTTCAAACCAATGGTATATGATAGTAAGTCTGGATTGTGCTTCGCCATTTTAGCTAGAAGTATACTTGAATCGATACCGCCACTAAAAAACACTCCAACCGGAACATCTGCAACCATTTGAGCTTCCACAGCTCTTTCAATTCCTTGATTTACTAATTCAATCACCTCATTCTCATTAGAAAGTAAACTAAAATTAGAAATGGAGTGGTAGCGTTGAATTGACATTTCACCATCACTTATAATTGCATAATGTCCTGGATGCAACTTCTTTACTTGCGAATAAGATGAATTCTGAGGATAGCAATAACCAAAAGTAAAATAATGTTCCATCGAATTTCGGTCGATACTAAAACGTGTATTTGGTAGTTTACGGATACTTCTCATTTCTGAGCTAATTACCCACTTATCTTCATCTTCATATATGCTCAAAGGTTTTTCTCCTATACGATCTCGAGCAATTAAAAGATGATTCTTTGCTTTGTCGTAAATGGCAAATGCAAACATTCCATCTAGTCGATCCAAAAATGAAATACCCCAATGTATATAAGCATTGAGCAACACTTCAGAATCGGAATGTGTTGTAAATTGAACCCCATCTGAAATTAATTCAACTCGAAGCTTTTTGTAATTATAGATTTCACCATTATACACCAATACATAATCGTCTTTCCCTTTAATTATAGGCTGATGTCCATGTTCTAGATCAATGATTGATAACCTTCTCATTCCAAGAAAAATTGCATCATTTTTCCACGTTCCAGAATCATCTGGACCTCGATGATATTGCTCATCTAAAGCCTCAACAAGCACATTATCACTTGGTAATGGTTTTGATTTGCTTATGTACCCAAAAATTCCGCACACAATGGTTACGATTCAATAAAGCTTTTAATTTTTTGTGCTCTTGATTCCCAAGTAAGATGTTCTACAAAATAGTTAAAAGCACTATTACTAAGACTTTGGCCATCTTTAGGGTTATGTATCAAATACTGAATTGCATCTTTCCAAGCTGATACATCATTAGCTTTTACGAGATAACTATTCCGTTCATTTAGGACTTCACGAATAACTGAAAGGTCAGAACTGATTATTGGTGTCTTTGAAGACATGTATTCAAAAATCTTAATTGGCGACATGTATGCTGTAGTATCTGTGCCTCCTATAGTTTTGGTTTTTAACTGATATGGGGCTAATAATACCGCCATATCTGACCGAAATTGGGCTGTTTCACTTGGAGATATATAGCCAAGACAATGAA
>JABDQY010000142.1 GCA_013042025.1 Bacteroidia bacterium | reverse complement strand
CCAGTATATAACGGAATAATTGTAGCATTAATCAATTCAAATTGCACAAATCCAGGATGTCATGGTAATGGTTCTGCATCAGCAGGGATTTCGCTAACAAACTATGCGGAAGTTAAAGCTGCAGCTCAAAACGATAAGTTTTATAAGGCAATTAAACACGAAGATGGTGCAAGTGCAATGCCAAAGAACGGTGTTCAGTTTTCTGAAAAGAATGTGAAATCATTTGAGTGTTGGAAGCAAAATGGATATCCAGAATCTTAAATTATGAAGTATCAAACAGTGATAGTACTGGCAAGTGCATTGTTTATGTGGAGTTGTGAAGATGATGACGCACAGCCCAATCCAGAACAACCTCAGAATCTTTGTGATAGTCTTGATTATACTTACAATGATGATGTAATGTCTATTATAAACGCGAATTGTGCAACTCCGTACTGTCATGGTGGAGGAGGAGCAGGTGGCGTATATATGGCTGATTATGCAGAAATTAAAACCGTTGCTTCCGGTGGTAAATTCTTAAAGGCCATTAAACATGAAGTAGGAGCAAGTGCGATGCCTAAGAACCAAGCAAAACTTTCGGATGCTGATATTCAAATAATTGAATGTTGGGTTCAAAATGGGTTAAAGGAAAAGTAAGATTACTTTATTGCCACTGTCATTTCTCTCTTGCCATTAGCTCCGGGAGGATGCTCTAGTTTAAAACCTACACTTTTTAAATCACGTTTCAGTTGACCTGCAGCGGAATAAGTGGTGAGTACACCTCCAATTTGTAATGCATCATATAGTTTTTGGAATATAGATGCATTCCATAACTCGGGTTGCTTTTTAGGGGCAAAAGCATCGAAAAATATACAATGATAGAAGTTGGATTCTAAGGTTATATTCTCCAATTGATCCATGCTCTTTTTTAATCTAAAACGAGGAGTTATTTTCTCTTCCGCTTCCCATACACATGCATGAATACTTTGAAATATATCAGTAGAGTTTAGCAAAGTCCCATAATTCAGTTGCTTCAAGTACTCAAGACCGACAGGGTAGGGTTCAACAGTATGAAAGAAGGTTTTAATCTCTTGTTTATCAGACTCTAATGATGTAATTAGGGCATTTAATCCAGTGCCAAATCCAACTTCAAAAATATTAACAGTGGATATTCTGTCAGAAATTATTCGATTCAATCCTTCATGGATAAATACGTGTAAACTTTCAGATATCGCCCCATTTCTGCTATGATACGTTTCGTCTATTTCAGGTATGTATAGCGTCTTTTCTCCTGTTACTGTAGTATATATCTCCAACAGGTCAAAAATAAGTTTAAAATGATGTTTATTTGCACGCAATGGAGTACAAAACGTTATCTATCATAATTCCTGTTTATAACGAGGAAAAAACAATTCATTTGATTTTGAATAAGATAAAGGAAGTTACATTAATTGGTAATATTTCTAAGGAGATAGTAATGGTGGATGACTGTTCATCTGACAACTCATTTGAGCGTATTGAGAAATATCAAAAAGAGAATCCAGATCTGGAAATCTCACTGTTTAAGCATGATAAAAATAAAGGAAAAGGAGCTGCTTTGCATACTGGGATCGATAAAGCTTCTGGGGAGCTAGTAATTATACAAGATGCTGATTTAGAGTATGATCCTAATGAGTATAATGATTTACTGCAACCAGTTTTAGATGGTTTTGCAGATGTTGTTTACGGTTCTCGATTTATGGGTGGTAAACCACATCGTATTCTATTCTTTTGGCACAGTATCGGTAATGGAATGCTTACATTGTTAAGCAATGCATTAACCAACCTTAACTTAACGGATATGGAAACGTGCTATAAATTGTTCAAAGCAAAATATATTAAATCGCTTAGTCTTAAGGAGAATAGATTTGGGTTTGAACCTGAAGTAACCGCTAAGATTTCTCGAATTCCTGGAATCAGTATATATGAAATAGGAATTTCATACTACGGAAGAACCTATGAAGAAGGTAAAAAGATTGGTTGGAAAGATGGTTTCAGAGCCTTGTACTGTATTTTAAAATACAACATCTGGAGTAAGTAGACTCGGTTAAATTATCTCTTTCTCGTTTTGTGCGTTCACAAAGAGCACATTACCTACTTTATCATATCCCATAAATATTTCAGATTTTTCGTGTTTAACCAATTCGTATCTAAATCCGACTATCGTTAAATCGGCATCTCGCGATTTGTCATTGATAACTTCCTTATTGGTAACACCTTCAGATTTTGGGATAATTTCTATATTGTTAGCAGAGATTGGCAGTCTTCCACTTTTAATTAATTCCTGAATTTTATCTCGTTGTTCTATAACTTCTTCTTCAGGATAAACTGCAAACAGTTTGATTTGTCCACCTTTACTCCAATCTGGATGACCAAGAATAATGTATGCCATATAAATCATGAGACTTGCATTCTGGTAGTCATTACTCGTAATCCATAAGTGAATTTCAGAATTAAAACCAAAATCTTTATCACTACTCGATAATATGCAGATATCGTAGTTGACAGCTTTAGCCAAACTTAGGTTCTCAATAATTTCGTCACTCGCCTCTGGATGATGTTTGTTAAACTCAAACAGAATCATATTGTTCTCCTGGCCACTAATACCAGGAAGCTGTAATACCTGTGAAATACTATTGGTATAACTTGGGTTTACCATGGTGTCAACAAAGACACTGCTATCCGAAATTTGAGTCATCTTTACCAATCGCTCATAATCTTCATTCGTTTTTTGAATCGTTTCTTTAGACAAGTAGCCATCAATATGATGGATGTAAGTTCCAAAGCCTATCTTATGAGAGATCCAACGCAATAAATCAAAAGCTGAAAATCGATCAAATGAATCTTTCGATATCGCAATTACCGAAGGTCTCCATGCATCATCAGCATTCGCTTTACGTTTCTGAAGAAAAACTTGAAGATTCCTACTTGCTTGAAATATTACACCACTAAATATAGCAGCCATATCACTTTTCTTGTTGTATTGACTCAAAACAAAATAGATAAGAATCATGATAAGAATAGCTAATACCGCGTAGAATGAATTAATCTTAAACATTAACCAGATGCACATAACAGCACCCAAAAGAGATATGTACCATCGCGATTTAAATGCAGGTCGGTAACCTGGATTTGATGCAAAATTTTCGAATAATGAAATTAGACAAATGGAGCCATAGGTCACCATAAAGAACATAGATATAACTTCGGCTACAGCATTAACATCTCCCATTAAAACAAAGAAGAATGCAATGATGCAGGTAACTAATGAAGCATTTACAGGTTCTCCATTGGATTTCTTCACACGAGATAACCAGAAGTTGAGACGCGGTATAGGAACAGTCTTATCTGATGATATTGCATTCAAAGTTCGCGGAGCTACCATTACACTTCCTAAGGCTGAAGAAATTGTTGCAGCTGCCAATCCAATTGGAATTATTGGCCACCATATTGCAATATCAGCCATAATCAATTGGTGGTTTTCAATATCTCCCATGGTTGCAGATCCGGCACTTGAACCAAGTTTAAAAGCAATGAAAACATAAATTATCATCCCAATTATGGTTGCGGCTAAAGTTCCGATAGGAATAGATCGTTTTGGGTCCCTTAAATCACCAGATAACCCCACACCTGCAGTCATGCCAGTAAAAGCTGGGAATATAATCGCGAAAACATAGTAAAAATCATTGTCGCCTTTATTGAAATGGAAGCTGTCTGGAGAGGTAAATCCTTCGATTGGTCCTCCAGCAAAAAACATAATCAACGATACGCCAAGAATAGCAACCACGATATACAACAACGCCATTCCGCTACCAGCTCCTTTGGTAAGCATAAGCCAAGCAAGAAGGAGTACCGATACAATCCCGATTGACATCTTCGATATAGTGAAGCCATAGTTTTGTTGGACAAAAGCTATAACTGGATCAAAGGCCTCGGTAAATGCGATGATATAAAAAGCAACACTAATTGCTTGGGATAAATAAAGTGCAATACCTATAGCAGCACCAATAGTTAGGCCAAAACTCCTAGAAATTATAAAGTATTCACCTCCACCTTCAACTTTTTGATTCGTAGCTATTTCTGCAAGAGCCATTGCGGTAGGAATCGTTACCAGATGTCCAATTACAACAATTGCTATTGTTCCATAAACGCCGACAGTTCCAACCGAAAAGCCAAATCTCAAAAACATTATTGCTCCAAGTATGGTAGATATTGCTGTTAAGAAAACAGGAGCTGTTCCAAATTTACCTTTTGGATTAAGAGTTGTTGACGCCATCTAATGGTTTATAATATTAAGCAAATGAAAGAAAAAAAGTGACTTAATTGAAATAAAACGTATAAAGACAAAGTAAAATGATGAAAATACTTGGTTTCATAATAATAAACATAATAGCACTCTGCTTATCTTCTATCTCATTAGTTTCAACGGCTTCAATGATGCAAGATACATTCAACGTAACTACATTTATGAAATTAGGTGTTTATTTAGGAATCCTTTTAGTAGGATTGTTTTTCTATAAGCTTGGTAAAAAGTTACTTCAAACTAGCTAAAGCAGTTTTGTAAACGTTAAGACAGCGTTCACGAGCCATTTTGTGCTCAACTATTTCCTGAGGATAATCCGAAGTTGAATATTCTGGCACCCATTTCTTAACATAATTCAATTGTTTATCAAACCGACTTAATTGTGTATGTGGGTTAAAAATTCTAAAATAAGGAGCAGCATCTACACCACATCCCGCGGCCCATTGCCATCCTCCATTGTTACTTGCTAATTCATAGTCCAATAGCTTAGAGGCAAAGTAAGCTTCACCTAACCTCCAATCAATTAATAAATGCTTGGTTAGAAAGCTTGAAACAACCATTCTAACTCTATTATGCATAAAACCTGT
>JABDQY010000132.1 GCA_013042025.1 Bacteroidia bacterium | reverse complement strand
GAATATACATCATCAAGGGCATCCTTCAAATCTTGATGAGGGTTGCCGTTGATTCCTAGTTTTTGAAATTCTGCTTGAACTTTATCAGCATGCATACCCCGAATTACTTTCGGTTTTACGAAATGATATTCTTCTCCCTTGGGAAGAATGGGTATTATCGAGGATAGATCTTTTTCCTGCACAAAACCTAAGATGTAATAAATGTTTAAGTTGTACTTATCCAGTTCTTTAGCAACCAACTGGAATCCTTGCTCATTATGTCCAACATCACAAATTACAAGGGGTTGCTTGTTAAGTATCTGCCATCTTCCTACAAAATTTGAAAGACTACCCACTTGCTTCAACGCTTCTTTATTTTTATGTTCTTCCGTTGGTAGAAGATTATTAATAACTTCAACGCATTTTAATGCACTTGCGATATTCCAAAGTTGATAGTCTCCTAGAAGATCAGTCTCCATCTCTTGCATTAGCGTTTTGTGAATTGGAGCATTTAATAGTTTTGCTTTGTTCTTAATTACTTCAAGTGGTTCATCTGCAATTTCTCCAACAATTACTGGTACTTGGTCCTTAATAATTCCAGCCTTTTCATCTGCAATTGCAGTTAACGTATTTCCAAGCATATCCATGTGATCAAAACCAATAGAGGTTATTATGGAAGCAATAGGTTCAATGATATTGGTAGAATCTAATCTTCCTCCCAAACCGGTTTCAATAATTGCTATGTCTACCATCTCTTGGGCAAAATAGCTAAACGCCATGGCTACGGTTATTTCGAAGAATGAAGGTTGTATATCATCGATGAGATGTTGTATAGACTCCGTAAATTCAATTACAAATTCCTTAGAACACAATTGACCATTAAGCTTAATTCGTTCCCTAAAATCAACTAAATGAGGTGAAGTGTATAATCCTACTTTGTAGCCATTGTTTTGATAAATAGAGGAAAGAATATGTGCTGTAGATCCTTTACCATTAGTACCTGCTATATGAATAGACTTGAAGTTGTTTTGCGGGTTACCTAAGGCATCACATAACTTGATTATGTTCGTTAAGTCTTTTTTAAATGCTTGCTTTCCAATGCGTTGATACATTGGTAGTTTGGTGTAGAGGTAATCAAGCGTTTGCTCGTAAGTCAATTTGATTAATGCAGCTTAAATGTAAACTTCATATAACCACATCCTCCACTTGAGTTACTTGTATTTGTAAACTTGAATTTACGTAAAGCTTCGATAGCTCTCCTCCTTAATTCCATGTTACTTGTGGTTAGTGGATCTCTATCAGGGGCGTACTTGATACTTGAAGGTATCACATTTCCATTTCTATCAACACAAACCTTTAAACGCACAACTCCATTTTCTTGAACTCCACCTTGAGGTTGAACCACTTTAGCAACTTTAAATCCTCCAATTCCACCGCTTATACCATCTCCCATATCAATACCTTCACCACTGTCTCCTTTACCTTGTCCATCAGGGCTTCCATCTGGAGATCCATCAGGACTTCCTCTATCGCCACCGGTATTTCCGCCACCACTTCCAGTACCACTTTTTTTAGTTCCTGGAAATTGACTTCGTGGATCCGCTGTTCGCGGTTTTGGAGTCGTTTCCTTTGGTTTGGTTTCTGTAGGAGTTGTATTTGGTTTTGGAGTAGATGTTGGTTTTGTTTTTTCTACTTCTGGAGCATCTTCAACATCACTAGTAACCTGACTCTCAGGTGTGTATTCTTCAACTTCAGGTTCTACAAATTCTTCTTGTTGTGCAGTGCTTGCGTCTTCACCACCTTGATCAGGTTGTCCTAAACTTACTGTTACTCCTCCAGCATCTAGTTCATCTTGTATACTTGGAGTTGTACAAAAGCGTAGCATCAACATCGCAACAATAATAAAAGCAGCAATTGTAGTTGCTGTTCCTCCTAGTGCTATTCTATCTTCTGATCTACTTAAGTACATAATATCCTTCTTTATTGAGCCTGTTCAAGTGCTAAAACTACTTTAGCATTTTGCTTGTCAGCTATCATTACAATATCCATAACGTTTTCATACTTAATATTCTTATCTCCATGAATACTAACTGTTGCGTTTGGATTATTGTTTAATACACTTTGCAGGGTAGAAGGTAAACGCTCGTAGGGAATTTTTTTATCGTCTACAGCGTAATTCAAGTCTTTATCAATGTAAATATTTACAACTTTGTTAATAGGATTTACCTTAGTGACACCTTTTGGTAGTATCAATTTTAAGGCAGGTTCTTTAACTATTGTACTTACCAGAATAAAAAATATCAATAGCAAGAAAACAATGTCCGTCATACTTGAGGCATTGAATTCAGTTGATATTCTACTTTGAGGTCTTAAGTTCATAGCTATGCAGGTTCGTGAAGAATGTCTAAAAATTCAACGGAAGTTGCTTCCATTTTGTATACTACTTTGTTAATCATCGCCGAAAGCAGATTGTAAGATATATATGCAAAAATACCAACTACCAAACCTGCTACTGTGGTCATCATTGCCTCGCCAATACCACCACTTAGTAAGTCGGCAGTAATTTGTTGTCCTTTCATTTGATTGAAAGTACGAATCATTCCAGTTACCGTTCCTAAAAAACCAAGCATCGGAGCCGCTCCTGAGATTGTAGCTAAAACAGGCATTCCTTTTTCAAGCTTGTAAACCTCAAGTTTACCAACGTTTTCAACAGCAACACTGATATCTTCGAGAGGTTTACCAATTCTAGATAACCCTTTTTCTATCATATGGGCTATAGGTGTAGCCTTATCATGACATAAGCGTTGTGATCCTTTGATATCGCCATCTAATACCATTTCCTTAATTCCTCCCATAAATTTAGAGTCAAGATTTCCCGCTTTTCGAATGGTTAAATAACGTTCTATGCACAAGTAAATCGCAATAACAAACAAAATACCAATTGGAATCATTACGACTCCACCTTTCCAAATTAGGCCTAGAATGTCTATCCCTTCGGCATCTGAAACATTGGATAAAGAGTCTGTAACTGCTTGTCCACCTTCTACCAATTGTAGTAAAATACTCATATTATTTTTTCGTTATAACTAGTTTTTGATTAATGTTTTTTTGTATTAAATCTTTGTACTCATTTGCTAAGCTTTCATTGCTGAATGATATTATAAAAACGCAAATGTTTCCATTTTCGTCTTTTTCCATCTGTGCTTGTGAATATTTATCGTTGAAGCTATCAATTAATTCTTGAGCTTCTTCTTCAGAAGGTAAAGATTCGGTTTGAATAGCATAGAAGGTAATACTATATGCTTCTTCTTTTGCTGCACTCTCATCTTCATTTGCAAATGGAGTTAAGCTTTCTGGGTTAGCAGAGATAGGTGAATCAAGCAAAGCAGCATAGTTCGAATCAAAATGTTCAGCATCTGTACTGTTCATTTCAAAATTTAAAAGAGCAAAGAACATTCCAACTAAGAATAAAGAACCAACTACATTCACTATAGAGAGATTAGAAATTCTAGTTTTTACCTTTTGCTTTTTTGTTTGCTTAACCTTCTTTTCGAAACGTTTCTGTTGAAGTACTATTTTCTTCTCCTGTTTGTTTCCTAATGGAAGTTGTTCCTTAATAATTTTCTTAGGAGGTGTTTTCTTAACAGCTGGTTCTACTATAGGTGTGTTAAGTGTATTTAATCGTAGCTTAGGAAGACCAAAAGATTCAATAGCAAAGTTTACCGAATGATAAGGTACAAAAATGAGTTTTTCTTCTTTCGTTAAATAAAAGGTGCCAATTTCAGCGAGTTCAGTATTTCTTTTTACGAGTAAGGTATTGTTAACAGATTTTACGAATTCTTTTATTGTTGATAGTCCTTGCTCATAAGAATACCCGTTTGAAGTGCTTAAATGATTGGCAAGTAATCCATCGTTCGATTGAATTTGTGAGTTGAATGTAACAACCTTTTGTTTTGGTGAAGCATATTTTGCCGCTCCATTGAATTCTGCATCTTTCTCATTCACTAAAAATGCACCAAATTGAGGAACAATTACACAGTTGTGTTTGTACAGTAAATAGGCGATTTCTTTGGCTAAATTCATTCTGATGCAATTATAATTAAATCATGGCTTATTTCATTTTCTCTAAAGGGAAAAAGTTACACCAGCTAAGGCATTTAATCCTTGAGCTCTATAATAATTCCAAATTTCATATCGCTGGTTTAGAATATTGTTTACATTCAAAAATGCAGATATGTTGGATTTGTAACGGTATTCAAATCCAAGATTGATATCGTTAATTGCCGCTAGATTATATTCGTTTGACTTCAGGTCTCTTGCTTTACGTGTACTCGTAGCAAAGTATCCACCTCTGATATATATTTTTTCGGCAAGTCGAACGGTTGCAAAAAGTGCAGCATCGTAACTAGGCAGGTGCCATGCTTCGCTTTCCAAACTCATGCTATAGGCATAGAAATTACCTCTAAAACCTAAGTCGACATTCTGATTCACATCAAATTTCATTTCTCCGGAGAAAGTGAATTTTGACATATCGTCTGTTACTGTAGTGAAGTTACGCAACATGTTGGTATCATTAATAAATAGATATTGGTCTTCGATTATTTCCTGTGAAAGTTTAATTCCATATTCCACAAATCGTTTGAAGTTACCTTTCATTCCAATGTAAGCATTGAGTAGGGTACGCGGATTGGTATAGGTTAAGTTGTTACCGAGAAATAAATTGTCATAAGACAGGTCTCTAAGGGTATTCTTCTCTAATCCACCTATCAATCCTGCATAGGCTTTTAATCGTTTTGGAACCAGATAGGTTTCCGCTTTGATATATGGACTTGGATAGATCTTATTGGTGTTAAAATCAAGGAAATAGTTAATTAACAAACCAATATCGTAGTTTATTTTTTTGTATTTAAACTCCAAATGTGGTTTAACATCTAAAAAGAAACGATTGTATTTAGCGGTTTCTGTAAGTTGCGTATAAGCTGTACCTAAGTCTAGGTGAAATTTACCTTTTCCTGCTTTAAATGAGTTTTCAAATGTTAAATCAACAGTGCTTTCATTCTCACCAAGCTTATCAAATAGATTAAATCCAATATCTAAATCACTTGTTACTTTAGCTTTTTTTAATGACCATAAGAGATTTGCATTAATATCATTATAGATTTGATTTATATCATTTAATTCAAGACTAGGAGTATCAACTATGTATCCGTAATAGTGAACTACGTTTCGTTGATAATCAATCTCGCCCGATAGGTCATTCCCTTTTTCACGTGATCCAAAGGCTGTAATTCTATTTTGACTAAATAGACCTTGTTCTGGATTATTAGAACTGCTAGCAGCATGATGTTTTAGTCTTAATCCGTAGGTGTAATATTTGTCTTGTGTGTTGTGAATACTTGCATCTACATACGAGGTTAGATAATTACCACCACCAATTTCAATATAGTTGTCAAAAAGGTCTTCTTTTTGTTCAGGTTTAATGAAAACCGGATCAATAGGGGAATACACAGCTTTTGGTTTGTAAGCTACATTTGGAAATATGTAACTATACGATGGGGGTGCCACTTTAGGCTCCTTAAGACTTGG
>JABDQY010000128.1 GCA_013042025.1 Bacteroidia bacterium | reverse complement strand
TTGCAGGTACTGTTCTTGAAGTCTTGGGTTGATGTATAAAGTAATGGTATCAATTTCTTCCTTAGCTGGCCATTCTTTGAGAATAGGTATGCCTGCTATATCTCCTCTCTTGATGCCATACAAAACTACTTCATGGCTGTATTCCAAAAGCATATTGGTAGCAATAAATGCGTACCGAGTGGGATTGGGGGTTGCCCCAATTACCAAGGTTCTTTTACTCAGCTGCATATCCAAGATAGTTGAATGGAGTTATCCTGCTAATTTCCATTTTTACCTCGTCTGAAACATCCAGTTTCGTTACAAATTCGGCAATAGACTTTTCATTTATTCCGTCGTTGGTACGGGTAAGGTCTTTCAATAATTCATATGCACCTTCAACTTTTTCTCTACGTAGAATGGTTTGTATCGCCTCTGCAACCACAGCCCAATTTCGATCTAAGTCTGCACGGATGGCATCTTCATTTAAAATGAGTTTGCCCATTCCTTTCCCCAAACTTTTTATAGCGATAAGGACGTGAGATAATGGAACACCTACATTTCTCAATACGGTAGAATCCGTTAAGTCACGTTGTAAACGAGAAACAGGCAGTTTATTGCTCAAGTGATCTAAAAGAGCATTGGCTATTCCCAAATTACCTTCTGCATTTTCAAAATCAATTGGATTCACTTTGTGTGGCATTGCTGAAGATCCAACTTCTCCTTTTACAATTTTCTGTTTGAAGAAGTCCATGCTGATGTATTGCCATACATCTTTAGCAAAGTCCATTAAGATGACATTGATTCTTCTTATCGCATCAAATACTGCAGCAAGCTGATCGTAGTGATCGATTTGAGTAGTTGGGTAACTTCTTATTAGACCTAAGTTGGTAACTAGGTTGTCTCCAAACTCAGGCCAGTTGATTTGTGGAAATGCCAATCGGTGTGCATTGAATGCTCCAGTAGCTCCACCAAATTTCGCACTGATATCGGTTGTTTTTAGCGTGTTGAGTTGAACGGTAATACGCTCAGCAAATACAGCAAATTCTTTTCCAACGGTGGTAGGCGTAGCTGCCTGACCGTGTGTTCTGCTTAGTAAAGGAATATGTTTCCACTGTTGAGCAAATTCCTCCATCTTAGCAAGTGTTTTTTCAAAGCTTGGAATGAGTTGTTCATCTAAACCCAATCGCAAACTAAAAGGGATTGCTGTGTTGTTTACATCCTGACTGGTTAAACCGAAATGCACAAACTCTTGAAATTCTTCTAATGAACTGCCTTTTAGTTTTTCTTTGATGAAGTATTCAACCGCTTTAACATCGTGGTTGGTAATTTTTTCAATGTCTTTAATAGCTTGAGCATCTGCTTCGCTGAAATTTAAATACAGCCCTCTTAAAAAATCTTCGTCTGCACTCGCAATAGGTGGAAACTGCGATAAGCCAATTTTGGAAAGAGCAATGAAATATTCAATTTCTACCCAAACGCGGTATTTGAATAAACCATATTCTGAAAAGTAAGGAGCAAGTTCTTGTACTTTGTTTCTGTATCTCCCGTCTATAGGGGTAATTGCTGATAATTCCGATAGCATGGCTGCAAAGGTAAACCGCTATCTTTTTTTTTGTGCAAATGTGGGTGAAAAGAAGAAAACGTGTGTTGAATTTTAGTGAATTCAATTTTGCAGGATGTAGTATGCATTTTAGCGGTTTGAGTAGATACTCAAACCGCTTTTGTTTTCACATTGTATTGTATGCTTCCTTTTATTTTTCTTTTACCTTGCACGTCTTAAAGCCAAATGGTGCATAAAGCGGACAAAAGCTTACCACACTTGTTAAGACGAAAACTCCTGCAAGAACCAATAAAACAATTCCTAACGTACCCGAGATCGTTCCTGTAAAATAAAGAATAGCAATTACTGCAGCGATTATAACTCTTATAATTCTGTCTGCTGAACCCATGTTTTTTGTCATAGTTGAAAATTTTAAATGATTATATAATAACAATACAAAGGTGCATAGTCCTCAATTGCTGTGCAGTGACTGTGATCACCACTCGCCAATAATTCTTAATTCACCAGAATTTTGTATAACTTTTCCATCGGTTTCAAGCTTTTTCAAAACTCTAGTAATCACTTCACGAGCAGTACCTAATTCATTTGCTAATTGAGAATGACTCATTTTAATTGAGTTGCTAAGACTTAATTCTGTTTTCTTTTTCAAATGGTCATAAAGTCTTTTATCCATCTTGTCCAATAGTAAGCTACCTATTGTATCTAAAAGTTCTGAATATCTAAGATTAAACTGATTATAGAAAAGTTCATTGAAGTCTGGGTAATCTTTTAGCCAAGTTGGTAATAGCTGAACAGGTAATAATAAAACTGTTGAGTTTTCTTCCGTTTTCGCAAACACTTTACTTGGTGTGTTTTTTAGAGC
>JABDQY010000118.1 GCA_013042025.1 Bacteroidia bacterium | reverse complement strand
CGCTAATAGGCCATAACCAACTACTAAACCATGTATCCAATACATCTTCATCTTGTTTAAGGTCTGAAGCATTAAGAGATTTGTCGGTACATTGAGCAATTGCTTCTTCAGCTGTTTTTGCGATGATGGTTTCTCCGGTTGGAGTATACCACGCAGGGATTCGTTGTCCCCACCACAATTGTCTTGAAATACACCAATCTTTAATGTTCTCCAACCAATGTCTGTATGTGTTTTTAAATTTAGCAGGATGAAATTGAATTTCATCATTTAATACATTATCCAATACTTCAGGATGGTCTGCCATAAATTTCTTCATGTCCACAAACCATTGTGCAGATAAACGGGGTTCAACTACGGCTTTGCTTCGTTCACTTGTACCTACTTTATTGATGATATCCTCAGTTTTTATAAGAACTCCTAGTTCTTCTAAATCTCTAGCAGATAGCTTTCTAGCTTTAAACCTATCCTCACCGATATAAACCTGAGCTGCTTCACTAATCTTACCATCTTCTGTAAACACATCAATAGCTTGCAAATTGTGTCTTTGCCCAATTTTATAATCATTAATGTCGTGAGCTGGAGTTACTTTAAGTGCACCAGTTCCAAATTCAAGGTCAATATAATCGTCAGCAATAATTGGAACTTCGCGATTAACTAAAGGTACAATGCATTTTTTCCCAACAAGATGTTTGTATCGCTCATCTTCGGGATGAACACAAACAGCTGTATCGCCCATTATTGTTTCAGGACGGGTAGTTGCTACGCTAATAAACTCGTCAGAATCAACTAGTTTGTATTTAACATAATAGAGCTTAGCATTTTGCTCTTCATAAATAACTTCTTCATCACTTAAAGCAGTCTTACCTAATGGATCCCAGTTTATCATTCGGGTTCCATGATAGATATAGCCTTGTTTATGAAGTGTAATAAAAGTATCGATTACTGCTTCAGATAAATCGGGTTCCATTGTAAACCGCGTTCTTTCCCAATCGCAGCTACAACCTAATTTTTTAAGTTGTTCAAGAATAATTCCTCCGTACTTATCTTTCCAATCGAAAGCATGATTTAGAAATTCATCTCTACCTATATCTTTCTTTGATAACCCTTGTTCTTTAAGCTGATTCACAACTTTGGTTTCGGTTGCAATTGAAGCGTGATCAGTTCCTGGCACCCAACATGCATTGTATCCACGCATTCGTGCACGACGAATTAAGATATCTTGAATGGTGTTGTTGAGCATATGCCCCATATGTAAGATACCTGTAACGTTTGGAGGAGGTATTACTATAGTGTATGCAGGTTTATCATTAGGGACAGAACTAAACAGTTTGTTATCTAGCCACTGGCTATACCATTTGTCTTCGATTCCTTTGGGGTTGTATTTGGTAGAAATTTCCATTTCGTTTTTTAATTCTGATAGATTGCAAATAAAAAAGCCCATCGTGGATTAACCAAGACGGGCTTTGAATATTAAGTATTGTTGAATTATCTTCTTTCTTTAATTCTAGCACTTTTGCCCGAACGCTCTCTAAGATAGAAGACTCTAGCTCTTCTTACCTTACCTCTTCGATTGACTTCAATTTTTTCAATATTAGGAGAGTGAACTGGGAAAATTCTTTCTACACCAACACCATTACTAACTTTACGTACTGTAAAAGTCTCGTCTAGTTTAGTGTTTCTTCTCTGTAATACTGTACCTTGGAATACTTGAATTCTTTCTTTTGATCCTTCAATAATTCTATAATGTACAGATACATTATCGCCTGCTGCGAACTCAGGTAAATCAGTTCTAAGTTGGCTTGCTTCTATATGTTTGACTAAGTCCATTTTTTTAAAAGTGGCTGCAAAAGTAATAAAAAGACTATACAGTTGTTAACATTCTTCAAATAAAAGTTAGAAAAAAAATGAAAAAAAATGGAGTCATGCATTTGCATATCTAAAATATAATTTACTTTTGCAGCCGATAAAACGATAATGTACGCAATTGTAGATATAGCAGGGAAGCAATTTAAGGTTGAAAAGGACCAAAAATTGTACGTTCATAGATTACCTGAAGATGAAGGTAAGTCAGTGAAATTTGATAATGTAATGCTTGTTGATAATGGAGGTAAAGTGAGCGTTGGTATGCCAAGCATAAAAGGTGCTAACGTAAAAGCTAAAGTACTTCAGCATTTAAAAGGCGATAAAGTTATTGTTTTCAAGAAGAAAAGAAGAAAAGGATATAAGGTTAAAAACGGTCACAGACAGTACTTAACTCAAATTCAAATCGAAAGCATAAAAGGATAAAGAAATGGCACATAAGAAAGGAGCAGGTAGTAGTAAAAACGGAAGAGAGTCGCATAGTAAACGACTTGGTGTTAAGATATTTGGCGGACAATCTTGTATTGCCGGTAACATTATCGTTAGACAAAGAGGAACAGTTCACCATCCTGGAAATAATGTAGGAATGGGTAAAGATCATACCTTATTCGCTCTTACTGATGGTACTGTAGAATTTAAGAAGAAATCAAACAATCGTTCATTCGTGAGCGTTATAGATTAAAGAGCTTGGGCATTCTTTGCCCGAGATTTAGAGTTTTCATAGTCAATAGAAAGGTCTCCGCAAGGAGACCTTTCTTATTTATGGGAGTTTGTATCAAATAATATCAGACATTCCGTTGGAATGTTGAGAGTTTATCTCTATGTTTGAATAGTGAACGCGATAATTCTTTAGAATTATCTCATTAAAAAGATTAATTCCAAGGTGGAATAAACATTTTACAAGCTATGTTGTTAAATGTTTAAAGAGCTTGGGCATTCTTGTCCAAGATTTAGAGTTTTCATAGTCAATTGAAAAGGTCTCCGCAAGGGGACCTTTTCTTATTATGCATCTTTTCAACGTATTCTACTGAAAAATCTTACTACCAACACGAATCATGGTACTACCACATTCCTGTGCCAGTTTATAATCACCACTCATACCCATAGATAGCGTGCTCCATTGTTGAGCTGTTTTGTTTTGATTGAAAAGGTTAGAAAGCAACGAAAATTCGGCTTTTACTTGCTCGGTGTTATCCGTGAAGGTTGCCATTCCCATAAGTCCTAGACATCTTACATTCTTCATTGCTAAAAATTCATCTGAATGTATGATTTCATCCAGTTCAATAGGAGTTAATCCAAATTTACTATCTTCTTCTGCAATATGAATTTGGAATAGAAAATTAATTACTCTATTGTTCTTTATTGCCTCATTATTAACTACTTGTAGCAGTTTTAAGCTATCTATAGAATGGATTAAATGGATGAAAGGAGCGATGTATTTGACCTTGTTTCTTTGCAAATGCCCAATTGCATGCCACTTGATGTTCTTCGGTAATTCCTTCTCCTTTTGTACTAATTCTTGAATGCGATTTTCACCGAAACTGCGATGACCACAATTGTATACTTCTTGGAGTTCATCGAGACTTCTGTACTTTGAAACTACAACTAATTGTATATTTCCTATTTCTTGCTCTATTTGTTTAATATTTTCGCAAATTGAATGAAGCATAATACTCGAACAAAAATACTCTTACTTTGGTTTATCACTTTGATTTTTGCATGTAAAAGCAAAGAGCAAAGACTTCCTGATGGAATTTTATCTAAAGAAGAGATGATTGAGGTAATAACAGATTTGCAAATGATTGAAGCTGCACACAAATCAATGACGCTTAGTTCAAATACCCAAAAACCAATGCGAGACACCTCATATACCATTGTTTTCAATAAGCATCAAACAAATGTTGCAACTTTTGACAGCAGTTTACGCGTTTATACGCGTCATCCTGCAATGTTTTCTGAAATTATGGAAGAAGTTGGTGTAAGGTTAAATAGCACAGAGTAAGTGTTCTATCCTAAAAATATATCGGAAAAGTTAGGGCTGGATCAAGTTATTGAAACAGCAACGACATATTGTGAAACTGAACAAGGACGTCAACACTACAATCGATTAAAGCTTGGAAATGACAAGAGTTTATGCGAGCTACAGCTTAATCAAACCAATGAGTTGAAAACACTTCTTGAGAAAGCTGAACTTAATCTACAGATTGATTTAGCATTTGATATTCAGAAGGATAAAGTGCAAGTTCAAGGCTTCTATTATGATGAAGAAATATTCGGATACATAAGAGATTTACTTAGTACACTGCAAAAGGCATTGATTTTTATTAGTTCTAGAGC
>JABDQY010000161.1 GCA_013042025.1 Bacteroidia bacterium | reverse complement strand
CTATTATACATGTATTTATCCATAAAAATGAATCAGTGTTTAGGTACCATTTAATAGCTTCAATTGTTCTGTTTCTTTTATGGTCGGTAATTGGCTTTACAGAATTGAATATGTATTTTGATCATCTGGAAGGTTATCATATAATGTTATGCATTTGGATTCCACCTGCTGTATTGGCAGTCTACTTTTGGTTCATCACATTTACAGAATTTAGTGTTTCAGTAAACAAGTCTCACTCTTATTTAGATTTATGAAAATAATAATTGCTGGAGGTTCAGGTTTTATAGGAACTTACCTTCAAAAACGATTTATAGAAGAAGAACACCAGGTGTATGTCCTCACTAGAAACCCTAAAACTCAAAGTGATGTGCTGTGGGATGGAAGAACTATTGGATCTTGGATTAATTATCTAGAAGGGGCAAACGTATTGATTAACATGGCAGGGAAGTCAGTTGATTGCAGGTACCATGCAAAAAATAGAGAGGCCATACTTAACTCTCGAATTGAATCTACATCAATTCTAAGCAAGGCCATTTCTCAATTAGAGCATCCACCTGATTTATGGATTAACAGTAGTACAGCAACAATTTATCGGCATTCTTTAGATAAACCAATGGATGAACAGAGTGGTGAAATTGGATCTGGATTTTCTGTAGATGTTGCCATCGCTTGGGAACAATCCTTTTTTAGTTCAGCTCATACACGAACAAGAAAAGTAGCTCTTCGTACAGCGATTACTCTTGGGAAATCTGGAGGAGCTTATGTTCATTTTAGAAGTTTAACAAAAGTCGGGTTTGGTGGAAGTCAAGGTGATGGAAGCCAGATGGTTAGCTGGGTTCACGAAGAGGATTTGTACCGAGCTATATCGTTTATAATGGGCAATAGTTCCATCGAAGGCATACTAAATGTTTCTGCACCTAATCCAATAAGCAATCAAACGTTTATGGAAACCTATCGGAATCATTTTAATCCATATTTTAATATCAGAATTAGAAAATGGATGCTCGAGATTGGAGCATTCTTTCTTCGTACAGAAACTGAGTTATTGCTAAAAAGTAGATGGGTTATTCCAGGAAGACTAACTTCTTTAGGATTTGTATTTAAATACGATACCATACAAAAAGCAATTTCACATTTAAATTGATGAATAGCTTCTATTAAATAAAGATTCAGATAATGAAAGATTTTGGTCAATAGAAATATCCATTGATTTCATCCTTGAATACTTCATTAAGCACTGAAAAAAAAGCATATTTGCCTCATGCGAAAAGGAATAGTTTATTTACTCATATTTTTAACTGCAAGTACATATGCACAGGATAAGATGCTTACCATCCAAGATGCTATCACAGGATACCATCTATATCCTCGTGGATTAAATCAACTTCAATGGTTAGCTGAAGGGAACAACTATTCTCAGGTATTGTCAAACGATTCTGGACAGCGATACATCTCAGTTAAGGAAGTAGTAAGCAATAAAGACGTTGCGACTATTGAATTGGATGACATTAAAAGCTCTATAGCAGATGGTAATTCCATAAGCTCACTACCTTATGCAGATTGGATTAATGCTAAAGAACTTCGCTTCTTTGCGAATGGATTCCAATATGCCTATGACTTTACCACTAAAAAAAGTCGTAAGCTTTATGAAACGGAAGTAAACGCTGGAATTACACATTCGCCAAAACAGAATGGATTTATCAGAAACACAGACAAGGGCATCAAAGGTCAGATCTACAATGTGCCGGTTTTAACAGAAACAGAGGAGGATGGTATTGTTGTGGGACAAGCAGTTCATCGATTTGAATTTGGAATAATGAATGGAATCTTCTGGTCTCCCGATGGAAACAATGTGGCTTATTATTATATGGATGAAAGTATGGTGACTGAATATCCTTTATACAAGTTAAGTGATACACCTGCGACAGCAACAATGTTACGTTACCCTACTGCAGGTGCTCAAAGTCATCATGTTACAGTAAGTGTTGCAAAACGAAACGGGGATGTTATAAATCTTAAAACACAAGGACCGAAAGATCAATTCTTAACCAATATTTCCTGGACTCCAGATAGTAGATATATCTTAATTGCTGAAGTGAATAGGGAGCAAAACCATATGTGGTTGAACCAATATGATGCAGTAAATGGGAATTTTATTAAAACACTGTTTGAGGAAACAAACGATAAGTATGTTGAACCTGAACACCCAGCCATATTTTTAGAAAACGACCCAACTAAATTTGTATGGTGGAGCGAACGTGATGGATACAACCACTTGTATCTTTATGATATGGATGGAAAAAGGCATAAGCAATTGACCAAAGGGAAATGGATTGTTACTAAGTTGCATGGATTTTCTTCGGATGGGGAAGTAATGTTTATTTCAGGTACTAAAGATAGTCCCTTAGAACGTCACTTGTATTGTGTTAATACAGCAAATGGAAAGATTAAAAAATTAACAAAAGAGGCAGGTGTTCACAACCTAAGTGCAAATGAAGATTGCTCTTATTTTATTGACAATTTTACATCTGTTACAGTTCCAAGAAGCGTTTCAATTATGGATGCTGAAGGAAAGATAATCCAAGATTTACATACTGCTGAGAATCCTCTTGCCGACTACAAGTTAGGAGAAATGGATCTCGGCGTTCTAAAAAGTAAAGGTGGTGTAGATTTACATTATCGTGTGTTTAAGCCAGTAGATTTTGATTCAAAAAAGAAATATCCAGTTGTTGTTTACCTGTACAACGGACCTCATCTTCAATTAATCAGAAATCAGTGGTTAGGCGGAGCAAATCTATGGTTTCAATACATGGCTCAACAAGGATATGTTGTTTTCAGTATTGACGGAAGAGGAAGTGCCGATCGCGGTTTTGACTTTGAAAGTGCAATATTCCGAAATTGCGGAGCTAAAGAAATGGAAGACCAATTGACCGGAGTAGATTGGTTGAAAAAGCAACCATGGGTAGATGGTGATAGAATTGGAGTTCACGGTTGGAGTTATGGTGGTTTTATGACAACCAGCTTAATGACCAGAAACCCTGGAGTGTATAAAGTTGGAGTTGCTGGTGGACCGGTTATAGACTGGAGTCTTTACGAAGTGATGTACACAGAGCGTTATATGGATACTCCTGAAGAAAACCCAGAAGGATATGCA
>JABDQY010000116.1 GCA_013042025.1 Bacteroidia bacterium | reverse complement strand
GCTCTATCTACATTGTTCTCTTCAATGGCTTTTTGAATTCGATCGAGATTCAATTCAAATCTATTTTTAAGATCGGACAACATGTCTTTTTCAACCTCTTCATCAGTTTTAGATGCAGTTGCTGTTGGTGAAAGTACTCTGGCCAAACCCGCGTTTGGTGCAAATTCATTTAATAGAGCTGGATTAATATCAATTACAGCTTTTGCAAATGACTCTGCCACTTTGGTTAATCCATCATCAACTACAACAGGTTTTGAAGCTTGCGTTATTGTCTCGACTTCTTTTGGTAAATTGTCTGATGACTGGTTCTTTTTTACCGAACATGCAGAAAGTAGTACTGCTGTTGCAATGATTAAAAAATGTTTCATAATGTTTAAACTCGGATTATTCTTCCGAAATATCAGGCTTTTTAGATTTTCTAGGACGAAGTACTCTGACTTTCTGAGGCTCCTCCCCTGGTCTAGGTCTTGCTTCTTGAACAGACAATGGTCTTCCATTGATCTTTCTTCTGTTCAACCTAATAATAGCTTTTTGCCCTTCGTAGCTGGATCCCATTAAAACAAAACCATATCCTTTAGGACGTTTAGTCTCTAAATCAATTAGTATTTTCACAGATTTCACTTCACCATATTCTTCAAACATGGCTTTCAGTTCATCTTCAGTAATTTTATAATCAATATTCGAAACAAATAAGTTCATCTAAAAGGGTTTTTCAATAAGGGGTTTTACAGCATTAGCCATTCTAACGATAACAAAAGTATTATTTCTCAAAAGAAAGTCCTAAACCAAAGGCTTTTTTATTTTTGCATAGAAAGTAATGAAGAAATTATACAACTATATAGATGGAGAGCTCGTTGCTCCAATTAATGGCAACTATATAGACAACTACAATCCTGCTACTGGACAAGTTTATTCTCAAATTCCTAATTCAGATGAAGCAGACGTAAGTAATGCGATAAAAAGTGCAAGAAATGCATTTGAATCGTGGAGCAATTTAAGAAATTCAGAGCGTGCTTCTTGGCTCGAAAAAATCTCCAATAGAATAGAAGAGAGAATGGAAGAATTGGCTCTTGCAGAAAGTATAGATAACGGCAAACCACTTTGGTTAGCAAAATCTGTAGACATTCCTAGAGCCCGCGATAACTTTAAGTTTTTCGCAACCGCTATTATGCATTTTGCATCCGAAAGTCATCGAACCTCAAGCGGTATAATTAACTACACTTTACGTAAACCAATTGGTGTTGCTGCATGCATTTCGCCATGGAACCTTCCGTTGTATTTATTTTCATGGAAAATTGCACCTGCATTAGCCGCGGGCAATACAGTGGTTGCTAAGCCATCTGAAATTACACCAATGACCGCATATCTATTGTCTGAAATTTGCAACGAAATAAATCTGCCCAAGGGAGTTCTAAATATTGTGCACGGACTAGGAGCTTCAACAGGAAATGCAATAGTAACTCATGACGATATTGACATGGTTTCTTTCACAGGAGGAACAACTACAGGTGAACACATAGCACGCACAATTGCTCCTAAGTTTAAAAAGATGTCGCTAGAATTGGGAGGTAAAAATCCGAATATCATATTCGACGATTGCGATTTTGATAAGGCATTAAAAACAACATTAAACAGCTCTTTTGCAAATCAGGGACAGATTTGCTTATGTGGCTCAAGAATATTGGTACAGAGAGGTATTTATAACAAGTTTAGAGATGCGTTTGTAAGTAAAGTGAAAGATATTAAAGTTGGAAATCCAATGGACGATAATTCACGAATGGGAGCAATTGTGTCTAAACCACATTTCGACAAAGTCTTATCCTATGTAGAAATTGCAAAGTCTGAAGGAGGTAAAGTCTTAACAGGTGGTCATCAAGTTCAATTAGAAGGGGATAACTCAGATGGATGGTTCATTGCACCAACAATAATCGAAGGTTTGGATCAGCAATGCAGAACAAATCAAGAAGAGATTTTTGGACCAGTAGTAACCATACAACCATTTGACACAGAAGAAGAAGCAGTAGAAATGGCAAACTGTACTGGCTATGGATTGGCTGCAACAGTTTGGACTCAAGATTTAAATACAGCTCATAGAATGAGTGAAAACATTAAATCAGGTATTGTTTGGGTTAACTGTTGGTTGCTTCGTGATTTAAGAACACCGTTCGGTGGAGTGAAAAATAGTGGTGTTGGAAGAGAAGGAGGATGGGAAGCATTGAAATTCTTTACTGAAGCTAAAAACGTGTGTATTAAATTCGATTAATCTTAATAGAATACAATAAAAAAGGGGAAGCAAGTGCTTCCCCTTTTAGTTTTCATGTGTTATTTATTAAAACATAAGAATCATCTCAACTCTTCTGTTTAAGGCTTGACCATCCTTAGTTGCATTATCTGCAACCGGTCTAGTTTCACCATAACCTTCTGAAGAAAGTCTTGAAGCATCAACTCCTTTCGAAGTTAGATATTTCACTACTGATGCTGCTCTTCTTTTAGATAAATCTAAATTCATTGCGTCATCACCAACGTTATCTGTATGACCCTCAATACTTAATTTAGCACCTTTGTTATTGTTCAAAATCAACGCAACTTTGTCTAAAGATTTGTGTGACTCTGTCTTAATAACATCGCTACCAGTTTCGAAATAGATGTTCTTTGCCAACATACTTATTTCTTTTACAATAGCTGGGCAACCATCGTCGCCAACTACCATACCTTTTGGAGTTCCAGGACATTTATCCTTAGAATCAGCAACACCATCACCATCAGCATCACCTTCTGCATCTCCATTTGATGGAATTGCAAATCCAATTCTGAAAGAAGGAATGATATCACCTCCATACGAAAAACCTTTACCACCAGCAGCTACACTTTTAGTTGTAGTTCCACCTGTAGTAATATCTGTTGTTCCGTCATTAATCGTTTGGCTTTGAAAGCCAATGTTTATTTGTGTACCTACATAAAAAGAACTATTTACCCAATAGTCTGCTCCAATAAGAACTCCTGCTCCAATACTAGAGCCAGTTTGTTCAGTTGTCTCAGAATAATCCATTTGATAAACACCACTGTTTACATCGGTCATTTCCTGCGTACTTGACAACATGCCATACGATACACCAAATCCTATATAAGGAGATAGTTTGTTTGTACCGGACAGATGTTTTTCAATTCCCACTCCAAAACCTATTCCACCATTTTTGCTTGTAGACGTTCCAGTGTTACCTGTACCATCTGCATTTTCAAAAAAGTCTGTGGAAGAATTTGAATTTTGAAGATTTAAGTCTACTCTTAATACCAAATCATTTTGGACAAAATATCTTCCTCTTAAGGTCGGTAATTCAAAATTACTGAAAGAAGGGATTCCGTCTCTATCCAAAAAATTTAGGTTCAATTCTGCTTCAGGTAAAAAAGTTCCTTTAGCAGGTTTTTGAGCATACACAGATA
>JABDQY010000109.1 GCA_013042025.1 Bacteroidia bacterium | reverse complement strand
GTCTACCATAGCTTCTGGAACGCTTATCTGAAGTATTTGATAGCCACAAGCTGGAACATGCACGGTTAATAAACCTACTCCTGATCTTAAACATGCTTTGGCAGCTAGTATTGTGGCTCCCATTTTACCTTTCATTCCAGAAATAATCAATGCATGACCGAAAGTTCCTTTATGCGAATGTTTTGCTCTATGTATCAGATTTGGGGCTAGCCTGTCTGGAGTTGTATAATATAAGTCGGTGTTTTGTTGAGCGATAAATTCGTCATCTAAACCAATAGGAAGTATTTCGCAATTACCAACATGCATGCTATTCTCAGGTAGAAGCAAAGCTAGTTTCGGGAGGTGCAGACTAAGTGTATGGTTTGCTTTTAGAATGGTATTCTTATTTTCAGAATTATCTTCACAATACAAACCTGATGGAATGTCGATTGCTATTTTAATTGCATTAGAATCATTTAATGCCTGTATTACTTCTGAAGGTAATCCTTCAATATTACCTGAAAGTCCTGAACCAAAAATTGCATCAATTACATAATCTGTTGATTTTAATTCTGGCAGGTCTTCCATTGATGAAATGCCTGTTACCTTAATTCCTAATTCTATGGCAAGCTGTTTATTCGTTTCAAAGTCTGATGAACCACGAGCTTTAATATTTATAAAGTAGACTTCACATGTTTTACCTAAGTCATCTAATTGACGTGCTATAGCCATGCCATCACCGCCATTATTTCCCATTCCGCAGAAAACAAAAAATTTATCTTGTTTAGGAAAGTAATTCTTAATCCAATTCGTGCATTCCCAGGATGCCCGCTCCATTAGTTTAATGGAAGAAATAGGTTCGTTTTGTATTGTATACTGATCTACTTCATGTATTTGCTGTGAACTGAGAATCTTCATGATTATTTGCTTTTAAATTTAGCAATTGCGTTTTTAGTAAACTCCGATAATACCAGTTTGCCACTCATTGCAGCACGATCTGCAAGTAAATTGTCCCAATGTTCTGTTCCTTCCCAAAATACTTGTTTCAGTAGACGCATTGCTTCTGGATTGGAGTTTTTCAATTTATCTGTTAATTCCTTAATCCCTTGGTCGAGTTCTTCAATTGAATCATAAATGTCGGTATACAATCCTTTGGTCTTAGCCCATTCTGCACTTTGCCATTCTGTAGCGTTGATTGCAAGCTGACTCATTGCCGAAACTCCAACTTTTCGTTCAACGGCTGGTCCAACCACAAAAGGTCCTATACCCACCGCAAGCTCACTTAGTTTAACGGAAGCATATTTTGTGGCCATGGTATAATCAAATGCTCCTGCAAGTCCAACACCGCCTCCAACTGCTTTACCTTGAACTCTTCCAACGATAAGTTTACTGCATTTTCTACATGCGTTTATCACATTCGCAAATCCAGAAAAGAATACTTTCCCAGTTTCAAGATTATCTATTGCAATCAATTCATCAAAGCTTGCACCAGCACAAAACGCACGTTCTCCTGCACTTCTAACAACAATAACCAACACATCATTGTTAGTTCCTAATTCTGTAATGGTATTTGCTAATTTACCAAGCACCTTGCCTGGTAATGAATTACTTAAGGGATGATTGAACTCAATAGTTCCTACACCATCTTCAATTGTGTACTTTACGTCTCCTTGATCTACTGCATTCATTTTGAGCAAAGGTAAGATTTTAGTTGTTAGATTTAAGATAATAGATATGAGATTTGAGACAATAGATTTTGGACTTTTAGTATGAAGAACAGAGTATAGAGTATTGAGAAACAACTAAGCATCGAGGCAACAAATTAACTAGGAACGTAAACTGTCCCGCTGAGTGAATTTTACGAAGAGAAAGCAAGTGAAATTTGTATCGAAGTAGACTGCTTTCTGCCAACTTCCTTCTGAGAATCAATAACTAAATTTCAATCTTAAGTCTACAGTCTCCCATCTCAAGTCTACAGTCTCATATCTCCAAGCTAGATCTCACTCTCCTGGTCCTTCTTCTTTACCATAGTTAAAATTGTCGCTAAAGCAACAGTGTCACCAGTTTCATCGTATACATCAACAAGAAACTTCACAATACCTTTAGCAATATCGTCTTCTGATTT
>JABDQY010000106.1 GCA_013042025.1 Bacteroidia bacterium | reverse complement strand
AGCTTAAACTAAATAGAAATGTACTTTTGCCGCCTTCTAAAAAGAAACCATTTTCTCAAATAACCAGCGATGAAAAGATACCTAAACCTATTCGATTTTAGACAAAAAGTAAACTATACAACTGAAGTACTTTCTGGTATCACGGTGGCGTTAGCTTTGGTTCCTGAAGCTGTGGCTTTTGCCTTCTTAGCTGGACTGTCTCCTTTAACAGGGCTTTATGCTGCTTTCTCAATTGGACTAATTACCTCCGTATTTGGAGGTAGACCAGGAATGATTTCTGGGGCAACAGGTGCTATTGCAATAGTTATTGTTGCTTTAGCAAAAACACATGGTGTAGAATACATCTTTGCTACTGTTGTACTTGCTGGAATTATTCAGATGATTGCTGGATTTGCAAAACTTGGTAAATTCATCCGCCTTGTACCTCAACCGGTAATGTTTGGGTTTGTAAATGGTTTAGCCATAGTTATCTTTATGTCGCAACTCGACTATTTCAAAATAAAGAATGTTTCTGGTGCAATGGAATGGATGACAGGAACACCTCAAATGATAATGGTTGGTTTAGTACTTCTATCAATGCTCATAATTTGGGGATTACCAAAGCTTACCAAAGCAATTCCATCTTCATTAGCAGCTATTTTGGTAGTATTTACATTGGTTTATTTCTTGAAGATAGACACTCCAAATGTTAAAGATGTTTTAATCCAAATGGATAATGGAGTTACTTCAATTAAAGGAGGTTTCCCCCCATTTCATATTCCAGCTGTTGATTTTACATGGGCCAATTTCATGCTAATTCTTCCGTACGCTTGCATAGTAGCAGCTGTTGGATTGGTTGAGAGTTTACTTACACTAAACCTTGTTGATGAGATTACCGAAACGCGAGGGTCTAGTAATAAAGAAGCTGTGGCTCAGGGTGCAGCTAATCTAGTTACTGGTTTTTTCTCAGGAATGGGAGGGTGTGCCATGATTGGTCAGAGTTTAATTAATATTTCAAATGGAGCAAGAGCCAGACTTTCAGGTATTGTTGCCTCCTTGATGCTACTCGTGTTTATAATGTTTGGTTCTAGCTTAATAGAACAAGTACCCATAGCTGCTCTTACTGGATTGATGATTATGGTGGCCATAGGTACATTTGAGTGGGTAAGTGTTCGTGCTCTTAATAAGATGCCTAAGCACGATATATTCGTGATGATTGTGGTAATCTTAATTACCATTTTTATGCATAATTTAGCATTGGCTGTATTAATAGGAGTAATTATTTCAGCACTGGTTTTTGCATGGGAGAGTGCAAAGCGAATTCGTGCACGTAAGTATGTAGATGAAGAAGGAGTGAAGCACTATGAAATATATGGACCTTTGTTCTTTGGCAGTACAAGTGTTTTTGCAGACAAGTTTGAAGTTAAAAATGATCCTAATGAAGTAATTATTGATTTTGCTGAAAGTAAAATAGCCGATATGAGTGCTATTGAAGCGGTTAATAAATTGACTGAACGTTATGCAAAACAAGGAAAGGTAGTCCATCTTCGGCACCTGAGTGCAGACTGTAGGCAACTTCTTAAGAATGCAGACAAACTAATTGACGTAAATGTGTTGGAAGATCCAACGTATAAAGTTGCGACTAATGCATAAACTAGGTTTGATTTAACTTGTAGCTTAGTACAAAATTTATCCTTAAATATGGAAGTGAGCTAGAATAGGTGTTGATTACATATTGTGGATTTTTATTTGCAATGGCAATCAATTAAACGTTTAAATGTGCACAGAAATCAAATTTTTAAATCGATTCGAAAGACAATTCAATCCAAACTAGGAATTCACTTCGCTATCCATATATTTGAGAACATTTAAAAGAAAGCTTCTCTTATCTAAATGAGTAAAAAATCGAAACGCCCTCAAAAGAAGGTTGCTCCGCCCAAACAATCTAAATCGGAAAAGAAACCATCTACTGGAATCCCCTTTATAAATAACATCGTTGTAGTTTTTGTCTTTGTTATTCTAGTGGTGATTGTAAAGGATGCTAACACAGGATATAAATGGATGTCCGACACCTTAATTAAGCTTAATATGAAGCGAATTAAGATGTATAAAAATTCAACCTTTGAAGAGAAACAGGTTGCTAAAATGGGGTACAACGTTCAGTTCTTGAACTATGTTTCAGACAACACACCCGAAGATGCTATAATTTTAATGCCACCAGATTCTATCATACAACAAGAAGGGGTAGCTTCTGATTTTGATAAACATATGAGAAATAAAGTTTGGGTTTCGTATTTTCTATATCCACGAAAAGTAGTTTTTGAGAAGGAGAAGGAAACATCTACTTTATATGATAAGGCGACACACATCGCAGTAATTAACGGATGGGGTTATGAAAAACTACCACACATTACAGGAAACCGAAGTAAACACGCAGTATTTGCATTAAATCTATAAAAACATGGTTGTAACACTGTTCATATTCGTACTGATATTTGTACTTGGTTTTATTCTTACCAACACCATTTCTACAAAACTAACTTTAGGTGAAAAAGTAGGACTTGCTTTTCCTTTTGGTTTTGCATTACTCTCTTTTGTAATGGTATTTTATAGTTTTATTACAGTACCATTTACCCTTAGCTTGGTTTTAATAACATCAAGTGTTCTAGCAATTATTTCACTTGCTATACTTTGGAAGCAAGGGAATTTAAAAAGAATAATTCACTTCGATACCTACCCAATACAAAAACTAAAGTCCATCAATTTGAGTTGGATTTTCCTCGCTGGATTAGTGGTATATATCGTTTATGCAATGGCCGCCAAAGCCATGTTTTGGCCAACCGCAGCTTATGATTCGATAACTGGATACGATTATATGGCTAAGGTTGTTGCAGCTGAAGGAACTTACAATAATTCAATATTTGATGTTGAAAATCCCACGGCAGGAATACGTCATTCGTATCCTCCTTTTGTAAATAGCAGCTTCGCAGTTGCATACATGGCAGGATTAAATTCCACTAAAATAATAGTGGTATTGCTCTTCATTTCTTTGGCTATATATTTCTGGTCTGTATTTCGAAAATACACAACCGAAACTGCCGCCATATTTTTCACGTTATTGCTCGTGGCTGTGCCTGAGTTTCTTGCTATGGCTTCACTTTCGCTTACCAATGTACCGCAAACACTATTTGCCGCCGCGGGATTAATCGCAATTTTTGAATTTATTCAGAAACGAGACTCGTCATACTTAATCTTGGGAGCTGTACTCGTAGGATTAAATGTTTGGACAAGAAGTGATGGCGTAATATTTATTGTTGGAGGTGGGCTGATGCTGCTTATTGACGGTTTTAGAAACCATCGCATGAAAATTGCAAATTATTGGAAACCACTTGTGCTTTTTGGAGCTATTAGTGCCACACCATTTATAATCTGGCAAGCTTACTCCAAATTCTACATAAAGAATGTGTATAGCAGTTCAGATGCATTTGTAAAACATTTATTCTGGGATTCAGATAAATTTACGGATTTAGTAAGTCAAGTATACACCATCCTAGAAAGTACTCAATTGTATGGTGCAATTTTTATCATTTTCGTGATTGTAATTATTGCGAATATTAGAAACATAATTAAAACAAAACCAATTATGCTTATTGGTATTTTAATTTCATTTGCATTGTACTTTATGTTATACTATCAAATGAATAATGGCGGAGATGGTTTCGCTTATTCAGTGCAATCTATGGTACGTTCATCTTTTAAGCGAGGAATGTTTCCCTTCCTGCCAATGGTATGCTTTTATATGGCTACAACTCCAATGGTAAACAAATTTTTCAATTGGATATTCAAACCTATTTTTAAATAGATTTTATTGCAATGACAGAGCTACCTGATGGCTATAAAATGGTAATATTTGATATTGATGGCACCTTATATAATCAGAAGAAGATGCGTCTATTTATGGCTCTAGAATTGGCAGCATACTATGGCATTAGACCTTGGAGAATTGGAGAAATAAATGTACTTAAACATTTTAGAAGAGAGCGAGAAAAAAATGCACTAGATGCAAACAAAAACGTCAATATTATGGAAAATCAATACAAGTGGTGCCAACCATTTGTAAATCATTCACTAACTGAAATTCAGACAATTGTAGAAACGTGGATGCATAAAAGACCACTAAAGTATTTATCAAAATGTACATACAAGCACGTATCTAGTTATATAGATAATCTCAATGAAAAGGGAGTTATTACGTGTGCATATTCCGATTTTAGAGGAGATGAGAAGCTAAATGCAATGAAACTCAATATTCAACATTGTTACAGTTCGGAACAAAACGAAATTAATGTACTAAAACCAAAACCTAAGGGCATAAATTACATTGCTCAATTGCATGGAATTGACAAAGAGAGTATTTTATTTGTAGGGGATAGAGCAAAGCTAGACGGCAAGTGTGCTTCTAATGCTAATGTGAGCTATTATCAAATTGACAGAGATACTGCGAACCAACAATATTTTAAATTATTGAATGAGTAAAACCGAAGAAAAACAAAGTGCTGTATGCTGGGTTTGTGATCATACAAATCTAAAAGTGGTCAAGAAGTCTGATTTGGATGCAACAATTGATAGCTCCAATTTTGCTATTACCAATTCTGATTATGGCAAAACGGGTGAATTAAGTAAATGCGAAAATTGTGGCTTTATTCAATGTACCGATGGAACTGATGTTATTCATTTTTATGAAGACTTAGTTGATGAAGAATATGAGAATACCAGAGCTCAACGAAAATTGCAAGAACAACGCATAATGAAACTTATTCAGGCAGTAAAGCCAAGTGGTAAACATTTGGATATTGGTGCTGGAAGTGGAATTATGGTAGAGGCAGCCATTGAAATGGGTTACGATTCAATTGGTGTAGAACCTTCTAAGTGGTTGCAGAAAACTGCTACTGAGAAAGGCTTACCTATTAAGCTAGGAATCTTTCCTATGGAAGGGTTAGACGATAAATTTGACGTAATTACACTTGTAGACGTAATTGAGCATGTAAATAATCCAAAACAACTGATGCAAGATATCCAGAAGGCATTGGCCCCAGATGGATTGTTAGTTGTTATTACACCGGATGTTGATTCCTTTTTAGCGAAACGTCTAAAATGGAAGTGGTGGCATTTCAGAATTGCACACATTGGTTATTTTAACTCAAAAACGATGGATTTAGTAGCCAAAGCTTCTAATCTAAAAACAATAAAGTTTTTAAGACCTGCATGGTATTTCAATTTAGGTTATTTGATTAAACGGGGATATCAATACCTTCCAAAGTTTTTACGAATTCCAGTACCTGGCTTTATAAGCAAACGAGTAGTGCGGGTAAATCTGCGTGATTCCTTGCTATACATGTATAAAACCGATAAACCGTAAATCATGTTAAAACATTACATATCCATAGCTCGTCCGGATCACTGGTTTAAAAACATCTTCATGTTACCAGGAGTTGTTTTAGCATTTAAGTACGCCAACCAAGCGGTTACAATGGAGTTGCTGGTTCAATTGCTGCTTGCCGTAGTTAGTGTTTGTTTAATTGCATCTGCCAATTATGTTATAAACGAATGGTTAGACGCTGAATTTGATCAATTCCATCCAGTTAAAAAGAATAGACCTTCAGTAACACAAGGGTTGAAAGCCAAGTGGGTATATTTTGAATATGTCTTACTGGCCATTGTAGGATTGTCAATAGCATACACAATATCTCTTCCATACTTTGTTACAAGTTTTCTCTTGTTGTTTATGGGTTTTATGTACAATGTACGTCCATTCAGAACCAAGGATAGAATCTACCTAGATGTAGTTTCTGAATCCATTAATAATCCGTTGCGTTTTTGTTTAGGATGGTTTGTCATAACGAGTTTGGTTCCGCCATCAAGTATTCTGCTCTCGTATTGGATGGGTGGAGCATTTTTAATGGGAGCGAAGCGTTTTGCTGAGTTTAGGTTTATTAACGATGCAACAGTTGCTGGATTATATCGAAAATCTTTCAAGTTTTACGATGAAAAGAAATTACTAATATCAACGGTATTCTATGC
>JABDQY010000158.1 GCA_013042025.1 Bacteroidia bacterium | reverse complement strand
GTTTCTGGCATTTCGTGTTGGCATAACGCAATCGAACATATCAATGCCAAGGCTGATGCATTCTAGAATATTTACTGGAGTACCAACTCCCATTAAGTATCTAGGTTTGCTTTGAGGAACAATACTGCATATTTGGTCTGTAATGGCATACATATCTTCATGAGGTTCTCCCACCGACAATCCGCCTATAGCAATTCCATCTGTTTCTTTACTTAAGCAGTACTCAGTACTTTGCAAACGCAAATCTGGATAAACACTTCCTTGAATTATTGGGAATAATTGCTGTTTGTAGCCATACTTGGGTTCAGTTTGATTAAATCGTGAGATGCACCGATCAAGCCATCTATGGGTAATTTCCATAGAGTTTTTTGCATAATCTTTTGTAGTTGGATACGGTGTACATTCATCAAATGCCATTATTATATCCGCACCAATTATTCTCTGGGTATCCATAACATTTTCTGGAGTAAACAGTAATTTATGTCCATCAATATGACTTCTAAATATTACTCCTTCTTCTGTTATTTTTCGTTGATCTGAAATTGAATAGACTTGAAAACCTCCGCTATCTGTTAACAATGGTCTATCCCAGTTGATAAATTTGTGCAAGCCTCCTGCTTGTTCAATGACATCTAGGCCAGGACGAAGATACAAATGGTAGGTGTTCCCCAGAATTATTTGAGCATTTATGGTATCTTTTAATAACGACTGATCAACCGCTTTAACTGTACCTTGCGTACCCACCGGCATAAAAATTGGTGTTTCAATTTTTCCGTGATCTGTGGTTAATTCACCAGCTCTCGCTTTGGTATCTTTTTCGTTGTGCTGTAATTTGAAAAACACTATTGGAATATCAAACTAAATTGTAATAATTTCGGGGAAACTCGTTCAAGGCTTCCAGCATAAATAAATCCATCTGGCACCAATTGATTTCCTAATCCGTTGCTTAATTTCAGTTCAGGAGAAAACTTAAAAAATTCAAAATAAACATCAAGTCCAAAACCTATATCGTAAGAAAATGTGTTTGGGTAAATGGCAACAATTGGCTTAGTATCACTTCTATCCGTTTGAGCATCACTTGTAAAATCAAATCGATAGGTAACACCCCCTAATACGTACATTCTCCAATTTTTGTGTCTTTTACTTTTAAATTTTAATGAAAGAGGCAGCTCCATATATGTTGATTCAATTTGGGCTGTTTTAAGGACATCACTTCTAAACTGATAATTCATATCCCGCTGGGCAAACTGAATATTTATCATTGTTCGAATATCCCAATTTTCAGCTAGTCTAAAATTTGCTAAACCTCCAAGTCCAAAACCAGGATAAGTAACTGACTCTATGCTCTTTAGTGTGTCTGTAAGTAAGCTATTATTCTTAACGGTAAACTTTAATTTAGCCGTATTCCCCATCAATCCGAAACCAAATCGAACAGGTTTTCTGTCATACAAAGGATTTAGTTCTTGAGCTTGTGCTCCCAAACTAAAACCGAGTAATAGTAGAAATACTATTATTTTATTCCTGTGTATATAGAACATACTCCAAACGTTAAACGCTTATCATCCACATTATTGTATTGACTATCCCTCATTATCTCAAGGAATTCATTCCCTTCTGGAAATGCTTTAACTGACTCCGGCAAGTAAGTATATGCAGCATTATCCCCTGAAAAAAGCTTTCCCCATAATGGTAATAATGTTTTATTGTAAATATTAAATATTGCACCAAAAAGACCTTTGGGTTTAGAAAATTCTAGGACCATAGCAATTCCTCCCGGACGCAATACCCTATTTATTTCTTTTAACCCCTTTGATAAATTTTCAAAATTCCGGACTCCAAACGCCACTATTACGGCATCAAAAGTGTTATCGTCAAATTGCAAGTCTTCGCTATCTCCGTATTCTAATCGAATATTTTGAATCCCTTTATCTGCAATTTTCTTTTTTCCTACTTCCAACATTCCTTCAGAAATATCAACTCCTATAACTTCGTCTGGATTAATTTTTAAAGTTGCAATAGCAAAATCTCCGGTTCCAGTAGCTACATCAAGTATCTTTTTAGGATTATGCTTAGCCAAAATTTTAATTGCCGTTTTCCTCCATCCCTTATCAATACCTAGGGATAGAAAGCGATTCAGAAAATCATATTTATGAGCAATGTTGTCAAACATTTGCTGAACCTCTTGCTTTTTGGAATCAGATGAATTGTACGGTTTTACTTTAGTACCCATTAATTGTCGCAAATTTAAGATAAGTTGTTAGTTCTCCATTTTTTGATTTGCATTTGAGTTCCCTTTCAAGGTAAAGTTGGATTTCGCATTTAGAGATTTGGAACTTGCAGGTTGAGGTAGCATCTTTGCCCCATGGATTTTTCGAAAGCAAAGTTTGATAGAAGTTTTGGCTCGGTGCATCAAATAACCAACAACTCAAAGCCCCAATTTGCTTTCATCGGAAGATCAAATGTTGGGAAAAGCTCGTTAATTAATGCACTAACAAGCAAAAAAGACATGGCCAAAACGAGCTCTAAGCCTGGTAAAACTCAGCTAATTAATTTTTTTAATATTGAAGACCAAGTAAACCTCGTTGATTTACCCGGTTATGGATACGCAAAAGTTTCTAAAAAACTTAGAGAACAATTTGAAGGTTTAATTACAGAATATCTGTTACATAGCGAAAGCTTATTCATAGTTTTTGTACTTATCGATGCGGCAATTCCTCCTCAACGAATCGACCTTGAGTTTCTGGAATGGTGTGGAGTGCATAGAGTACCGGTAGGAATTGTATTTACTAAAACAGATAAGAAAAAACCTAAACAAACTGAAGCAAACATGACTGCTTTTGAAAAAGAATTATCTAAATACTTCGTAGAACTTCCGGTTACATTTGAAACAAGTGCTAATAGCAAACGTGGTGTAGATGTTCTTGGGAATTGGATTTCTCAGCAAAGAAGCGAGATGTGAGAATTGAAAATAGACTATTTGAGTAACGAGCACAATATGTGATTTTTTATGAAATCTTTAGATGTAAAAGTCAGATAATCTAAAGCATCACTATATGTGAAATTTCTGAGATAAACTTATTTATCTAGTAAAGACACTTTACTTCACTACAAACCTCATTGCATTATACCCAAGATTTTCAGTAATGATTCCTACAAAGTAGTTTCCAGGTGTTAAATCTGAAACATCAACCACATGTTCAATTTTCTTTCCTTTAATTTTTTGTCTTTTGACAACTTGTCCGTAAACATTTGTAATCTCAACTACGCAGCAATCATGCTTTTCTTCAAATTGCACTTTCAATTCCTTATCAACTGGGTTAGGAAATATTTTAAAATTAGCATGTGGTTTTGTATGAATTTTACCAGATGCGAGTTGACTATCATACATTCCAAAAGCATATTGCCCTTTACTGAGGTTAGTTATGTTTATACTTCCTCTTTTATCAAATGCCGACCCCATTTCTACCACATAGTCACTGTAAACAGTCCAAGCAGAAATCCCATTCGGTCTGTATAATAACACCAAGCTATCCTCGGTAATTCGAATTAGTTGGTTATCTAAGTAGCCAAATGCTGCACTACTTGTTGTTTCAATTCCACTATAATTTATCGTTGCTCCTAAGTTAGCTTCCTCCCTCCAAATTCCATCTATATTCCAAAATCGTTGTGGACTGAGTACTACTCCTTCAGGTACTCCGTAAGTTCCATCGGCCGGTGCCCAATGGTGTTCAACACGCATCAATAATGAATCTCCTTCTGAAAGGCTATCTACCACAACTTCAATTAATCCATCCTGCTGTAATGATAAAGTACCTTCTTCATCTGTTATAAAAACAGCAGTTGTAGTAGCGTCACTAATCTTATCATCATAATCAAATGCCCAAAACTCTGGCTCAAATGGAACCGTTATATTAAAGGTTTCTTGGTTCTTATTTACAACTACTTCTGCATCAAATCTGGTGAAGTCTTGGCTAAATGCCGTAATAGTTATTGGCACATTGGAATAAACTTCTTCATTAAAACGTGGCGTTTGCTTTATGTTAACTTGATAATCTCCTCCTTGTCCTTGAACCCAATGGATATCAAAATGAGGAAAACCACTTTTCTTAATCCATTGATTGAAAAATCCTGACAAATCGGTTGTTGTTTCTTTCTGAAATGTTTCAAGCATGTCTTGAGTAGAAACATCTTGAAACTTGAAATCGGATTGAAATGTTTTACATGCTTTAAAAAAAGCATCATCTCCCATCATTCCTCGAAGAGTGTGAACCATATCAGCTCCCTTATTATACACATGATTCCCATAGGTATTTGCATGACCGATTCCACTTACTGGCAAACTCTCGCCATCTCTTATGTGAGCAAATTGCAAAACATCTCTGTGATTCAGTTCAATATTCTCATTGTATCTTTCCTTGCCATAAACGGCTTCTAAAAATAAGCTTTCAGAATACGAAGCCCATCCTTCATTCAACCACATATCTTCTTGCGTTCTGCATGTAATGGTATTTCCCCACCAATGATGAGCAAGCTCATGAGCAAACAGGGTTTCAGCAGCGAGGCTACCTCCAGATATCGTACTTACGGGATAAGCAATATTGGTTGCATGTTCCATTGCCCCGGAGTTAAAAG
>JABDQY010000096.1 GCA_013042025.1 Bacteroidia bacterium | reverse complement strand
GAATAGTATATGGTTTTGATCTCGTATCTGGATTAATTGCTCTAAGACAACCAACTTTTGGAAAGTAAAAAACTACAATTCATTAATTATCCAGCTTTTACTAAAAAAAGAGTAACATTGTGTACCTAAGTATTTCCTTATAAAGGCTTTACACGCAAACAAAATTTAACCTCATGAAAAAAATCCTCTTTCTTTTAGCTTTAATTTTTACGTTTGGAACTAGTGTATCACTTGCACAAACAGATAGTTCTTCAACCTTTGATTCCACATTTTATCTCGTAAAAAAAACCGATGGTGGCGAGTTTTATGGTTTTATT
Source organism: Bacteroidia bacterium (assembly GCA_013042025.1). Taxonomy (GTDB): domain Bacteria; phylum Bacteroidota; class Bacteroidia; order NS11-12g; family UBA9320; genus UBA9320. The sequence continues at coordinate 4,287 of JABDQY010000096.1, read as the reverse complement.
CTTTCTGATGACGGAAGAGAAATCTTACTAAAAACAGTGAATATTGGGAAAATTTATATATCAAAGAGTGATATTGAATCTATTACAGTGATTGAAACAGAAAAAGTAAATTCAGATGGAACGGTCAAGTATGAGGATTATAGAGCTACCGGCCCATTTACTACGCGGTATTATTTCACTACAAATGCCTTACCAATTGAAAAAGGCGAAAACTATGCAATGATTCATTTGTATGGTCCAGAAGTTCATTTTGCGGTAAACGATAATTTTTCCATTGGTGTGATGGCAACTTGGATAGCAAGTCCAATTGCTCTTGCTGCTAAATATTCCTTTGACTCAGAAACTGATGTTCATTATTCATTGGGAACAATCGTAGGGTCTTCTGGATATTTATTAAATGCACAAGCATTTGGTGGGCTTCATTGGGCAACTGTTACTAAAGGTGATAGAGAAAAAAACATCAGCTTTTCAGCTGGGGTAGCTTATGCTCGAATGGGAGAAAATTTTGGGGACACTTATATTGGTGAAAAATACTTATATCGATATTCCTATTATGGAAGTGAAAGTCAGTACGAAGTACCTTACGATGCACACGATGAATTAAGAAATGCAATATATGGCACATCTTATTCCTCTTCTGACCAGTATTTTTACAAGGATGCCAATAAGATTAACCCTTCTGGAGTTATTGGAATTGCTGGCATTGCTCCTGTAGGAAAAAAAGCAAGTTTTATTTTTGATGCCATGGCCTTTATAAGAAAGGCACCAACTGTGTCGTATACAGATACGACCTTGTATAATTTCCAGTATTCAAATTATAACAACACCCAATCGTTCACAGAGGATTTAACCATTGGCAAAGGAAGCTTGGAAACTGGATTTAAACCAACAATAATTTTAATGCCGGGGATGCGATTTAATAACAAGCGAAATCGTTCGTTTCAAGTAGCACTTTCTGGAGTAGTATATGTAAACGACCAAGGAAATGTTACTGCCTTTCCAGCACCAATGGTGTCTTGGTTAAGACAGTTTTAACGACTTCATGCAAAGTAGAAGCTTGGACTACAAAAAGCTTCAACTATTTCCTATTTTTGCACCAATGAAATACATTAAACTAATTGGCTTTCTAGTCATTTTAAGCTCTTGCAGCATTTTTAAAGGAAACAAGGCAGTAGAGCAAACCTTGTTGATTAATAGCACAACCCAGAACTGTAAAGTAAATGGAGTTGAATTCTGCCTAGAATATCAAGAAGGTGAAGAAATTGGACCGGTATGGAATCATATGTACTTTCCAATTGAAGGATTTACATATGAAGAAGGCTTCGATTATAAAATTCGCGTAAACAAAACCAAAATTGCTAAAAAAGACCGAACTAATCCTGAGCAAGTTTATCACTACAAACTGCTTGAAGTTGTAAGCAAAACCATGGTAATCAAAGAACCTGGATTGTATGTTAAAATTGAAACAACAGAAGGAGATATTTATGGTAAACTAGCCTTTCAAAAAGCTCCGTTAACCGTTGCAAATTTTGTTGGTCTAGCAGAAGGGACATTACCAAACAATGCCAAACCTTTAGGTACTCCATTTTACGACGGACTTATCTTTCATCGGGTAATTCCAAATTTCATGATTCAAGGAGGAGATCCACAAGGAAGCGGTATGGGAGGCCCAGGATACAAGTTTAAAAACGAAAACCACCCGGACCTAAAGCACAATAAACCTGGAATTTTTTCTATGGCTAATTCAGGTCCAAACACCAATGGAAGCCAGTTCTTTATAACACATAAGGCTACTCCTTGGTTAGATGGCGGATACAATATATTTGGAGAAGTAATCAGTGGCCAAGATGTTGTGACCAAAATTGGCGGTGCTTCTAGAGATGGTCGTGATAGACCTAAAACAGATATCATGATGAAGAAAGTAACAATTATTCGTGTAGGATCTGATGCAACCAATTTTATCGCATTGGATACATTTAATAAATTGAAATAATTGAGCATTGTTCAAAACAAATCGTACAAGTTTAAAGGTTCGGATAACAAGCTTATAACAGCTGACCTTACTTATGCCAAATACAAAGAACCCGTTCCAATATGCATTTTTGCTCATGGATTTAAGGGATTCAAAGATTGGGGGGCTTGGCCATTAGCAGCTGAAATTTTTGCGGTTAAGCAAATACCTTTCTTCAAATTTAATTTCTCGCATAATGGAACAACTCCGGAAAAGCTGAACGACTTCAGTGATTTAGAGGCATTTGGTAACAATAATTTCAAAAAAGAATACGATGATATTGGCTCAGTACTTGATTTTATTGACCTGAAGGCAGAGTCGTTTGATTTTGAGTGGAACAGCAAAATATACATCATCGGACATAGTCGTGGAGGAGCAATAGCTCTTTTGAGAAGTTGTGATGATGGAAGAATTGATAAGTGTGCTACGTGGGCAAGTGTTGCTAGTCTTGAGAAATACACGCATTTAACTGATCAAAAACAATGGAAAGAGGAAGGTGTTCACTACATATTAAATGGGAGAACGAATCAAAAAATGCCCATGTACTATCAATTTGTAGAATCTTTCGAAGCAAATAAGGGTTTACTAGACTTGGATGAAAAACTTGGAGAAATTACATGCCCAGTATTAATTGCTCATGGAGAAGATGATAATGTAGTGCCGTTATCTGATGCACATCATATTTTCAATGAAATTTCTCATTCCATTATGGTTGAAGTTGAAGGTGCGAACCATACCTTTAATACGAAACACCCGCTTACTGAGAGAAAGATTAACAAAGCCTTTGCTGAAGTACTTTCAGAAACACTTGAATTCTTTACCTTGTAACCATGGCACAACCTAAAGTTGCTATTATTGGTGGAGGAGCTGCAGGTTTTTTCACGGCTATTAATTTAGCAATCAAAACTAAAAATGCCGACATCACTTTGTATGAAGGGAGCTCAAAATTCTTAGCAAAAGTGCTGATATCAGGAGGAGGAAGATGCAACGTCACAAATACCATCTCTAAACCTGAAGAGCTAATTAAAAGCTATCCAAGAGGTGAAGATTTTCTTTTACCTATATTTCAAAAGTTCTCAAGTAAGGATACACAGGAATGGTTCGAAAGACATGGGGTTGCTTTAAAAACTGAAGAAGACGGCAGAGTATTTCCAAAATCAGATTCATCTCAAAGCATATACAATTGCTTAGTCCGCTTGGCAAAAGAGCATGGTGTAAAGGTAAAACTTGAGCATCGCTTAACTGGGTTAACACAACAAGATGATATCTGGAAACTTGAATTCAAAAACAATGAGATTTTGGCTGACCATGTTGTATTGTGCACCAGTTGTAATAATCAAATAAGAAAAATGGTAACCAAGCTGGGTATTTCCTATGTTGCCCCTATCCCATCACTGTTCACCTTCAATGCCCAGAATCATCACTTAAAAGAACTTGCTGGTATTAGTGTTCCAAACGCTAGAGTTGCAATTAAGGAGATAAAAGAAAGTCAGGATACTGGGCCTTTACTTATAACACATTGGGGTTACAGTGGACCTGCAGTTTTAAGGTTAAGTGCGTGGCAAGCTAGAAGACTAGCTGAGTTAGATTATCAATTCACCTTACAAATACAATGGGATTACAACTGGAAGAGAGAAGATTTCCAGAACATCTTCCAGACGAACACGTTGGAACATCCAAAAGAAAAAATTATCCATTGGAAGGGTCATGAGCTTCCGAAAAGACTTTGGACAGAAATAGTATCCTCTGCTCAATTGGAAGAATACAAAAACTGGTCTGAGATAGGCAAAAAAGGAATTAAACGGCTGCTTGATGCGATGTTTAGTTACCAAGTTGCTATAAATGGTAAGAGCACATTTAAAGCAGAGTTTGTAACCGCCGGAGGTATTGACTTATCAGAAATTGATTCAAGTACTTTTGAATTAAAACAGTCTAAAAACTTATATGCAGCAGGAGAATTACTAAACATTGACGCAATTACAGGCGGATTCAATTTTCAAGCAGCCTGGAGTGGAGCGTACCTGATTTCTCATGCAATTTCAAAGAAAGTTTTATCTGTATAAGCCATATTTTTTACCGAAATTTGCAGCAATTATGAAAAGGGAAGTCTCTATACTTATTGCTTTATTCACTGTATTTAGTTCCTTTAGCCAAATTCCTGAATTGGATGTTGCTACTCCCAACATTATTCAATTGGAAAATGCTACAGGTATTCAGAAAGCAAGAATGCATTATTTCAAAGGAGATTATGTGATGGCAGAAGCATTGTTATATGC
>JABDQY010000094.1 GCA_013042025.1 Bacteroidia bacterium | reverse complement strand
TAAATATAAATCAAGCTTATCCAAGAAGCTATATAACCTATGGAAATGTAGATTTTTCTACTATCAAATCCTTGAAAGCAGAGTATCAATTAAGTTTACCAACTATGCGATTGAAAGGTAGCTATTTGTTGCAATTTGCTGATGGCACTGGATCAAATGTGAATTCGGCTGCTGCGTTAATTCAAGCAAATCAACCAAACCTAAGGAGTCTATATCCTTTGCAGTATGATATTCGACACAAAATAAATGCTTCTGCAAGTTTTAGTCTAGATTCTCTAGCGTACAATTCGAAAAGAAAAATATTTAGAAATGTAAATATTAGCATCTTTTCAAATACTCAATCAGGTACACCTTATACTGCTTTGATAACAGCAATACCTGAAGCTCAAAGTCTAGGAAACGCTTCCAGGAGTCAGATAAAGGGGAATCCATTTGGATCTAGAATGCCTTGGAATTCTACAATTGATCTTTCTATTTCTAAAGGAGTTATTGTTAGAGAGAAAGCAGTTATCTTCCAACTAAGTGTAACAAACCTGTTTAATTTCTCAAATATTTTCAATGTTTACCCTTACTCATCCTTGGCTTCAGACGATGGTTATTTAAGTTCACCTCAGGGTCAGCAGCAGATAAGTAATGAACTCAATGCTCAATCGTTTGTTAACTACTATAGTTTGAAACAGAATAATCCTTCAAACTTTGGACAACCGAGAATGATTAATTTAACTTGTAGAACAACTTTTTAAGCATATTTGCAAACCGTTTGAATAAAGGATATAGTATATTGATTATTGACGAAGTGCATCCAATTTTGTTGGACAAACTAAAGGACTATAATGTGCATTACGATCCATCAATCACACTCCCTGAGCTTAAAGAAAAAATAGATGATATTGAAATAATCATTTTAAGAAGTAAGCTTCAACTTACCCAGGAATGGATCAAGCTTGCACCAAAACTTAAGGTTATTGGTCGACTGGGTTCTGGTATGGATAACATTGACGTTGAATTCGCTGACAAACAAGGGATATCCTGTTTTAATGCTCCTGAAGGGAACAGAAATGCAGTTGCAGAACAAACTCTCGGAATGATTCTAGCAACGCTCAGCAATACGTTTAAAAGCTCTAAAGAGGTGCGTGAGGGGATTTGGGACAGAAAAGGTAATTCAGGAATTGAACTTGACTCATTAACCGTTGGGATAATTGGATATGGAAATGTAGGGAAACAACTAACGAAAAAACTAAAAGGGTTTGATTGTAATGTTCTTGCATATGATTTGTTTCTATCAAATTTTGGAGATGAAAATGTTCATGAAGCAGAACTTCAGGAAATTTTTGAAAAGGCAGATATTGTTACGTTGCATGTCCCCCTAAATAAATACTCTTATCATATGATAAATAGTAATTTTATTCAATCGATGAAAAAACCATTTTACTTATTTAATTTATCTAGAGGTGATGTTGTGTTAACTTCAGATTTAATTGAAGGATTAGAAACGAATAAAATTATTGCTTGTGGTTTAGACGTTTTGGAGAATGAAAAAATAAATAATCTTTCGAAATTACAACAAGAACAATTTGAGTACTTATCAGATAATGAGAGAGTTATTCTTACTCCGCACATTGGAGGATTGACTCAAAACTCGTTTTTAAAGCTTGCTGAAATCTTGGCAGATAAGGTTTTAAACTGGGCAAAAAAGGAACCATTGGTAAATTGAAATAGCGACGTAGATAAATTTAATTTGAATAATTGCATTTTTTAAACAAATATTGAAGTTCTTAAAACGTGTTAAAAGCAACTGTATGAAGAAAACACTTACATTAATTATTACGCTCTTATTTATTACCACTGTATATGGACAGTCCAACTTTGGAAAAATCCAAGGAAAAGTAACGGATAAGAATACGAAAGACCCTATTGCATATGCAACTATTATGCTTGAGAAAGATGGAATTCGTAAAGGTGGTGCCTATACCGATGATAATGGTAAATATGCCATTAATGCACTAGATCCAGGAACTTATAAAATAACGGTAAAGTATTTGGATTATAGTGACAAGGTGATTACCGACATTGTGGTAAGTTCTAATAGTACTAAATTTTTAAATATTGAAATGGGTCAAACCGAAGATGGTGCTGCAGCAATAACGCAAGTTGTTGTAACAGCAGGTAGACCAATGATTGAGAAAGATAAGAATCAACAATCACTTTCAAGTAAAGATATTACTAAACTTCCTACAAGAAGCTTAAATGCAATTGCAGCAACTTCATCTGCAGTTACTCAAACATCTGCAGGACTTTCGTTTATCGGAAGTAGAACAGATGGTACTGCATATTATGTTGATGGTGTGAGAGTTGTGGGGTCTGCAAGTGTTCCCCAAGCAGCTCAAGGTCAAATTGATATTATTCAATCTGGTATTCCAGCTCAGTATGGTGACTTTACTGGAGGAGCAATTAGTGTTACAACAAAAGGGCCATCACGTTATAAAGCAAGAAGTTTTGAGCTTATTTCTTCAAGTCCATTTGATCCATATCATTTTAACCAAGCAGAGTTTTCTTCTGTTGGTCCATTATGGATTAAAAACAAAGGAGGGGGAGAAGATGAAATAGTTGCTATTGGATATCAGCTTGCTGGTAACTTTAATTATACAGTTGATGCAAGTCCTGGATATGGAGGGTTTTATGTTGTAAAAGATGAGGTTTTAGAAGAAATTGAAAAAAATCCACTTACACTTAACCCAAATGGTGCAGGATTAATTTTTAGATCATCACTTCTTAATACTGATGATTTAGTAAAAGAAAAAGCAAGAAGAAATGTTGGAAGATATTTTGGTAATTTCCAGGGTAAATTAGAATTTCAACCCAATAAAAATGCTACGATTTCATTATTTGGTAGTTACAACAGAGGAGAAGGAAATAACTTCCAATATTCTCAATCATTGATGAATTATAAGGAGAATAGCATGAGTACCAGTCAAACCTTGAGAACTTATTTAAAGTTCACCCAACGTTTAGGTAGTGATGATGATGGTACGGATGCTTCTGCAGATAAAAAGAAACAATTATTTACTGGAGCGTTTTACAACATCCGTGTAGATTATCAAAGTTCTTGGAGTGAAACTCAAAATAGAACACATCAAGATAACTACTTTGATTATGGATACTTAGGTAAATTCACATCTAAAAGAAGCCCATTCTATCAGTATGTAAATGATCCAACAAAACACATCGATCAAAATGGAGATACTGTTACACGTCAAGGGTATTATAATCTTGCGGCATTCTTCAACACTGAGATTGATTTTGAAGCAAGTGACAAAAATGAGTTCCGTTCAAATTATACAAAGAACTTTTTCCAAGATGCTGAAGATAGAGGTCAAAATGTTTTTTCTGAGTTCCAAATTTTACAAGGCTTAGGTCTTTTAAATGGTTACAATGCAGGAAGTACTTATGGCTTATGGTCGAATCCAGGAACTGTGGCTTATAATTATGGTAGAAGCCAGTATGAAAGAGCAGCTGCTTATGCACAAGGAGAGGCAA
>JABDQY010000093.1 GCA_013042025.1 Bacteroidia bacterium | reverse complement strand
ACATATAATAGTAATAACTATCCGTTAACTGCTACTACAACGTTTTTCTTGGGAGACAATACAAGAACGTTTACTTACGACTGTAAGTAAGCATTTCAAAATATAATCTTTAAACGCCTTGGGTTATTCTCAAGGCGTTTTTTTATTTACTTTGTATTACAGCAATGAAATTCAAAATTGACTTTGATATACCAAAGAAAACGCTAATTCAAAAATGGCCCCGTTTTTTTATGATGGGATCTTGTTTTGCTGCAAACCAATCAAATCGATTACATGGTGATGGATTCAATGTAAAGAGTAATCCGTTTGGCATTATTTATAACCCAATAAGTATTGCGTCATTATTATATCGCATTGCTGAACAAAAGCTATACGTAGAAGAAGACTTTGTTGAGAATGGCACCTTCTTTTCACTTGAGCATCATGGCAAATTCACATATCATTCACGTCAAAATGCAGTTGAAGAAAGCAATTCCCTTTTAGTTGAAGCGAAAAATGATATTGAAAGTGCCGACGCTATTGTCTTGACACTTGGTACTTCATTGGTGTTTCACCATATGGATGAAAAGAAGATTGTAGCGAATTGCCATAAGCTTCCCAATTCTCAATTCGAAAAGTTACAACTCAATTTCACTATTACATCCAATAGCATAGAAAACTGCATCAAGGATATTCGAAAAATCAATCCAAGTTCACACATCATTTTTACAATTAGTCCTGTGAGGCATTTAAGAAGTGGCGTTCTTGAAAATAGTAAAAGTAAAGCTATGCTTATCTCATCGTTGCATAGTATCCTTCCAAATCATGAAAACGTCTCTTACTTCCCTTCATACGAAATCTTTACAGATGAATTAAGGGATTATCGATTTGTTAAGGAAGATCTTATGCATCCAACTAATGCTGCAGAAAAATATATTTACCAAAAATTTGCTAACTGTTACTTTTCAGATGAAACATTAAAAATTATGCAGGAAGTAAGAGGATTTAAACTTTTTAAAAACCATCGTTCCTTAACTTCACCCGATTTGCATCAAACACAAATAGAAGAAAAAAGAAATGCGTTATTAAAGCAATATCCATTTTTAATTTTATCATGAAGAAAGTACTTATAACAGGAAGCAATGGCTTATTAGGCCAAAAACTAATAAAGCTATATACTTCATTAAACAAAGTAGAATTAATAGCAACAAGTAGAGGTTCAAACCGGTATCCTAATTTAGATGAATTTTCCTACATTTCTTTGGACATTACAAATAGAAAAGAAGTATTGGATTGTATTACCAAAGTTAAACCGAATTGCATCATTAATACAGCTGCAATGACTAATGTAGATGCTTGTGAAAGTGATAAAGAAGGATGTGATTTGTTGAATGTTGATGCTGTTAAACATTTAGTTGAAGCTTCAAATAAGGTAAATGCTCACTTTATTCAATTGAGTACGGATTTCATCTTTGATGGTAAAGAAGGACCATATGATGAAGAGGCCCAACCAAATCCATTAAGCTATTATGGATGGAGTAAGCTAAAAGCTGAAAACTATATAACTGAAAATTGTAATAAATGGAGCATAGCTCGAACAGTACTGGTTTATGGTATAGTACATGATATGAGTAGAAGTAACATTGTTCTTTGGGCGAAAGGTGCTCTAGAAAAGGGAGAACCAATAAATGTTGTAAACGACCAATTTAGGAGTCCAACTTTAGCAGAAGACTTGGCTAAAGGATGTCAGCTTATTGAACAACATGAAGCTACAGGAATTTTTAATATAAGTGGAAAAGACCAAATGAGCATCGATAAATTGGTTGAGCGGGTAGCTGATTACTTTAAACTGGACAAATCAATTATTAATACCATTAGCAGTGAAACTTTAAATCAAGCAGCAAAACGGCCACCGGTAACAGGATTTGATTTATCAAAGAGTAGAAATGTGCTTGGTTACAATCCTCATTCGTTTGAAGAGGGAATAGCTATCTTAATGGAACAACTAAATGCAAGCTAAATCTTATCTCACGTGTCTAACTTATCAATGAAATCATTCTTACTAATCTTTCTTTTGGCCTTTAGTTTCAATCTTAGTGCTCAGTACAATAATCCTTATCGATTGACTTTTGATGGTTCTAATTATTTCATTACCAATAAAGGGAATGGTTCGGTTAGCAAATTGGATAGCACTTTCACTCATTCTACTGTAATTACTGGGTTACATTCACCAAATGATATATTCTTTGGCTCTATTGCTGGGAATAGTGCTTTAATGATTCTTGATAGCAATATCATTAAACTATTTAGCCCTACAACATACGCCTCATTACTAAATGTGCCAGTAACCGGTGCAATAGAAGCACATGATGGAGTCTATAATCCTAATAATAGCAATGAGTTTTTTATAAGTGACAGAGCAGGAAATAAAATCATTAAAGGGGTAGTGGGTTCCGCCCCTTTTTACCCTATTACTTTTTCAACGCTTGTAAGCAATATCACAAAGCCTGCTGGAATGATTTTTAATGATCAAGGAAAATTAATTGTTGTTTCAGATACTACGGACTCTAAAATTTATGAAATTAACATTAGCACTGGAGCAAAGACAACTTTGCTAAGCACCACACTTGATAATTTTAATGACATAGCTCAAGACAATGAAGGAAATTATTATGTTACATGTTGGGGAAATAATAATTTGTATCGTTATAACAATTCATTTGGTTCGCAATATGTAGTTACCACGTTTAATAATCCAAGTGGATTATATTCTAATTTAAACTATGATTATCTGGGAATTGCATGTTACAGTTGTCAGAAAATAGAATTTAAATTTTACCACTTGTTCTCTCCCTTAAATGATGTTACTACTTGTGTTGCAGACTCATTCTTTGCAGATTTCACTCCTACTTACAAAGGAATTGGAACCTATAATAGCAACAACAAGTTTGAAGTAGAAATGAGTGATAGCAATGGAACTTTTAATAATCCAATTTCTATTGGGAGTTACTCAGATTCTATAAGACCAAATTATGTGAAAGCCGCAGTACCAGCTGGGAGTTATGCTTCTACAGGCTATAAATACAGACTTAAGTCAACATCACCTGAGCATTACAGCTATTTTGAAAAGGAATTAAACATTCTACCACAACCAAACGCTAATATTCATGAAGGTGATACTGCCTATGCATGTATTGGGATAAATCGTACTTTCTCTGTACCTCATGATTCCAATTATGTTTATGCTTGGTTTCCTCCTGTTGGTATGCAAACTAATGGTCCAGGCGAATTTCTTTTTACCTATACCTCGACTGATAGTATTTATCCTTATGCATTCAAAGTAGTTGATACATCTACAGGGTGTAAAAGTTTAGACTTTTTTAACATAAGAGTAAAAGCTACAGCTGAGATTACCAATTTGCAGGACTCATTGAACCTGTGCTCTGGTGATTCAATCCAGATTGGAGGAGATGATTTGCCTTATATGTACACTTGGCAAGGAAGCAATTCGTTGGACAATATTTCTTCTTCCAATCCAATATTTTACGGGACTTCATCAACAGATATATATGTTTCGTTCTCTGATAGTTCACAGACATGTTCTGGTGCTGACACGGTTCATATAGAAGTTGCAAATCTTGGAATACGAGATCAACTCAATAATTCATTTACCATGTGTGTTGGAGATACCATTTCAGTTGGAATTGATTCTTTAGACTATCAGTACTCCTGGTATGGCAGTTCTGCTTTAAGTAGTTTTTCAGATGCCAATCCTTATTTCTATGGCAGCATGTCTACTCAGCTTGAAGTGATCTACAGTGATAGCTCATCTATATGCACTGAAGAAGACACGATAAACATTAACATTATACAGTTACCACTATTAAACAATTGGTCGGATTCATTCCAAGTGTGTAAAAACGATACTATTCAAATCGGTGTTCCTGGTGACACGATTTATACTTATGCTTGGGACACCTCATATTTGTTAAGCGATACGTCTATTAGTAATCCATTATTCTATGGCACTACTGACAGTTTCCATACATTGAACCTAACCGTTTCAGATTCTAGCAATCTGTGTAGTGATACTAAAACTACCGTAGCTTATGTAATCCCACAAGCCTCTAAACCAACTTTGATAGAAGGATTAGGTTGGATTTATCTTGCAGCTGATTATGGAGGATCTTACAAATGGAACTACTTCGATTACAATGAAAACAAGGACACTTTTGTAGTAACTGATACAAACGCATTGGATATTACTACCTTTCATTTCACCAATGCAATTTCTGTAGAAATCACCGATAGTAATGGATGTGTAGTTGAATCTGACGTCTATAATTTGATAAGGGAAGGTGTTGACGAGTTATCTATAAATCTAAAAGTATTACCAAATCCATCTAATGGTAGCTTTCTTATCAAAACTGAAATTCCAATGCAAAATTTGAAGATTGTCAACTTGCAGGGAAAAATAATAATTCATGAAAAACTCAGTAATTTTTTTACTTTCAAAGTCAAAGAGAGCCATCTTTCTTCAGGATCTTACATTGTAGAAATAACCACTGATTTGGGCATAGTTCGAAAACGAATATTAATTAATTAAAGCCAAATAATTCCTATAATATATAGGAGTATGGTTAGTTGAATTATTCGATGCATGGGTTTTGTATCTCTGTCAATAAGAAAAAGCAGAATAAGTTTTAATATCCCAAGAGCTAAAAAAATGTAAATAAATTCCTGTTTGCTATTTAGCCAAATAAAAGCCGCATCTGCAACTGTGCTTATTAAAAGTATTACTTGAAAGATGCGAATACTGCCCATTCTACCAATGCTAGTTGTTATGCTTTCATATCCAAAAACCACATCACCTTTAACCCATATAATGTCTTTGTAAATTTCTCGTGCAAAGAGCACAAAAAACAAACTGGCACCGTACAAAAAGAAGCCTATATCCATTTTTTGAAAGTAAAGCACAAGGCTAAAAAAGGCCATGACAGTTAAAAAACTAGCTGTCAACTCCCTAATTAACACTAACTTACTCAGTTTATGTGAATAGAACCAGAGCATAAATGCAAAGAAGAGGAAGAATAAAAAGATTCTCCAAGAAGCATATAAAGCAATAGCTAAAGCAAGGAAATTTAATAAGAAATAGAGATTCAACTTAAATCCTCTACTTACCAAATTTTGGAAACGTGTTCTATGAGGTCGATTAACTAAGTCTTTTTCTGCATCGTAAAAATTATTGATGATATACCCTGCAGAAAGTACAAGTGCAGTTGAAAGAATAATTAAGTGGACCTTAATTTCACCTAAGGAATTCCAGATGTTTTCTTTGGTATTAAATGCGAATAAGAAAGCAATGTATTGAGCAACTGCGGTAAAAAGTACATTCTTCCAACGAACGGAAGATAGTAATGCAACAAGTTTTAGAAAAATGGAATCACGCTTTTGAGAAACTGGCGTATTCACATTGATTAGATTTTATGTACCAATTCCAATTGGTAGTCTTTCAATTCTATTTGTGCTTTTTCAAAATCTCGAGTGAAACCAAGTATGTAACCTCCTCCTCCACTTCCACAAAGTTTAAGATAATAATCTCCGGTTTCTATGCCGTTACTCCAAGCTTCCTTGAAGGCATCTGGAATCATAGGACTAAAATTTTGAAGTAATAAAGCAGATAGATGTTTAAGATTAGTAAACAATGGAGAAAAATCTCCTTTTAAGAATGATGTAATACACTCATCGTTGTACTTCTTCAATTCAGTTTTAACCATATTTCTAAACCCTTTTTCCTTCATTTTTTCCATGAATAATTGCACCATAGGTTGTGTTTCACCAGGCACTTGGGTATTTAGCAAAAAGATAGCTCCTTTACTTGATGTAGTTTCTTGTGGTAAACCAACAGTATCTAAATCTTCTTTAGACTTGATTATAACAGGAAGGTTCAAATAACATATTAATGGATCTAGGCCAGAGCTTTTGCCGTGGAAGTGTGATTCCAATTGGCCAAATATGCTTTTAAGTCTTGGTAATTCTTCCTTACTAATGTTTTCGGGATCAATTTTGTCAACGGCGTACTTATCGTAGATTGCAGCAACCAAGGCTCCACTACTTCCAACTCCAAATCCTTGCGGAATAGAAGAGTCAAATGCAATTCCATTCAATAAATCTTGTTTAAACCTAGCCAAATCAAGTTTCGCTAATGCCGTACCTTGATTTTCCAGATAAGATAAATACGTGAAATATGTTCTCAAATGCTCATTAGATTCAGAATACGTATCTGCATCGTAATGTAGTTTCCCTTTATAAAAATTGTAAGGTATTGAAAGGCCCATTGAATCTTGAATGATTCCGTACTCTCCAAATAGAAGTATTTTACTGTAGAACTGTGATTCTTTTATCATAGTATTTGAATTTTGGTTAGCTAAAGCTTGCCTTATTTCAATCTTGCTGACCCTAAGCCAACATGGTCGCAAATATAAGCTCCATTTTCACAATATTGCTTCAACTCATTATCAACAAAATGAAGTGCTTTTTGTTCATCTGTCTTAGGAAACAGAAAATGGACGTTGGCTCCTGCATCCAATGTAAAACACCATTTCACACCTTCCTGTTCTCTTTTTTCCCAAATAGCTTCGATTATTTTTAGGGTATTTGGCTTCATTAATATAAAATAGGGATTACTACTCATCATCAAACTATGCAACGTAAGAGCCTCACTTTCAACTAATTGAATGAATTCATCTAAATTTCCAGACTTTAGAATTGGTTTCAATTTCGTCATATTTTCTTGAGCCTGATTGAATCGTTCAGAAGCAAAAGGATGATCATTAATTAGGTTGTGTCCAACCGTGCTACTAACCGTCTTTTGGCCTTTATGCACCAATAATATTGTATCGCAGAAATCGTTAAAAACTGGATGAATATCGCTATAAGGAATAGCAAATTCATTACTTGAACCCTCAAAATCTTGATGTTTCCCCCAAACTCCCATTGGACCAAAAACAGATCTACTAGCACTTCCACTTCCCAAACGAGCTAGAATGGATGCTGTTTGTTTAAAATTTGGTTCTTTAAGTAACCCTTTCTCTTTGGCTATATCACAAATGCAAAGTGCCAATGCACTCATACCACTTGCACTGCTAGCGATTCCACTGCTATGCGGAAAGCTATTGGTTGTTTCAATCAAATATTTCCCATTCAACACAAAGGGGAAAATAGGTGCAATTCGTTCTAAAAAATTTTTGATTTTGGGAATGAAACTTGGTTCTTCATTGCCTTCTAGGTGCACCTTTACATCCAACTTTTCTCCTTCCCAAAAAGTTAGTGTTGTTGATGTTGCACAATTATTTAATGTAAAGCTTATCGATGAATTAGCAGGAATCTGAACCTCGTTTGGTTTCTTACCCCAGTATTTAACGAGAGCAATGTTTGAAGGACTTTTCCAAGAAGACGTATAAGTTGTCATTGTTTATCGGTACAAATGTAGAAACACATTAATGGTATAAAAGTTATTTAATCATTTCGTTAAATGTAAGAACTGTAGGATATCCTTTTGAATTAAAATAGGATTCGGTATTATCATCTCCACATGCCAAAATAAAATCTCCGCCCCACGCACCGAGGGATTTTATTGCAAATGGATAATCAGAGAACAATTTGTTTTTAATCGTTTCTTGTCCAATGCATTCTCCTATTCGTTTTTCATGTTCAGTAATAAGAAGCTGAAATGCATTAAAATCAGAACACGCAATTAGCTCTTCGGTAATCCTAGAAATTCGGTTGATTATTTCCTCATTTTTAGGTTTACCTCGATATGCCTGAATACCTTCTCGGCTGTTCTGTTTTTTGTTTAGATGAACAAAGTACAATTGTTTTCTGAACGATGGATTATACACATAACCTTCCCACATTTCTGGATTGCGATAGAGGATATCTCCTCCCAACATTCCAACAGCAATATCGTATCCACTTCCTCCAAAGCTTGCTGCAGAAAGCTGAAAGGCATCTACTTCAGCCCACTTTGCAATGTTGCAGATAAGGGTGCTGCTGCTCCCTAGACCCCAATTGTTTGGAAAGTCCATTGTTGATCTTACTTCAAAACTACCTTGGGATAAGAATGCAGGATTCAATTCCTTCGCTTTGTTTAGAATCTCCAGTAGCTTTTCATTTACTGGGTTGATGTTGCAAGCATCAAAATTTTCAGGTCGTAATTTTCCTAAAGTATCAGACCCAATGATATAAGTTTCCGAGAACCACAATTCACCTTGGCTATCAAAAGATTGCCATGATACTCGGCAGTGCTCACTATCTAGATCTTCATCAACTTCCAGTTTTTGTCCAAACTTGGTGGGTAAGGCAAGCGAAAGAGCATTGTCTAACACAACATATTCTCCCGTGATTAGTAATTTACCGTGTGAAAAATAGGAATTCAATGGTCTTAATTTAGTATTTCTCCTCCTCGAACTCTTTTAAAAGCCTCTACCACTTCGGCATGATGCGGCGTGTTTTTAATAAAATGCTTCACAATCATTTTCTTTTCTGCGTCTGTTGCTTCCAGCTGATTGAGTATGTTCAATAAATGCATTTTCATGTGCCCTTGTTGGATACCTGTGGTTGTCAAGCTTCTTAAAGCTGAAAAGTTCTGAGCCAATCCAACAGTTGCAGCAATTTTCATTAAATCAGCAGCACTTGGATTACCCATCATTTCGTGAGCTAGTTTCACCATTGGATGAAGTTTGGTTATTCCACCTACAGTTCCTAATGCCAATGGAACTTCAATGTAAAAATGGAACTGACCATTGCTAATGTCAACATGAGTCAGGCTTCCGTAATGACCGTCTTTCGTTGCATAGGCATGTGCACTTGCTTCAATTGCTCTGAAATCATTTCCAGTAGCTAGTACAACAGAATCAATACCATTCATAATGCCTTTGTTATGGGTAACCGCACGATATGGCTGTGTTTCCGCTATTTGAACGGCTGTTTTAAATCGTTTTGCAAAAGCATCTGGAGAAATATCTGTTCCTTCTACCATTTGTTCAATCGGACAACTAACCTCACTTCTTACCAAACATTTGGGAGTGTAATTACTTAAAATACACATCACTACTTCCACTTCTTTAATTTCCAATGTTGATGTTTCTATCTCGGATTTGAGAACATCCGCAAATTTTTCAAGACATGTATTGATGAAATTTGCTCCCATGCTATCACACGTTTCAAATTCTGCTTCTAGTTGATAATAATTATCGATGTCGGAAGTCTTATCAACCAACTTAACTCCCAAAATTCCACCACCTCTTTTACGCATGTTTGCTGTAATGGTTTCCGTTTCAGAATAAAACTTTGAATCTATAGTAGAAATAAAATTCTCTAAATCTGCTTTCTTATTCCCTTCCCAAAGAAAATGAACATGACCGATCTTGGTTGTACTTAAAACCGTCGATTTAAACCCTCCTTTGTCGTACCAAAAATTTGCAGACTTAGCTGCTGCAGCAACAACAGAGCTTTCTTCTACAGCCATCGGTACACAATAGTCCTTTCCATTGATTAAGAAATTGGGTGCAATACCAAATGGCATATAAAAATTGGTGATGGTGTTTTCGATAAACTCATCATGCAATTTTTGTAACTTCTGATCGCTATGCCAATACGTTTTTATTG
>JABDQY010000084.1 GCA_013042025.1 Bacteroidia bacterium | reverse complement strand
AAATGATTACCGCTGTAGGTAAAAATATGGTTGGATTAATAAGTTTAATTCCAAAATAAATCATTGCAGGAATAATACCACTCACCAACCATGCTGCTGCAAGCGAACCCACTAGGAGTAGGATAATTATTGCGGAGGATACAGATTTAAGATTTGTTCCAACGTTATCCATCATGGTATCAAAACTTACTTTATTGAAGTGGCCTACCGCCGCAGCAACTGCAGCACCCATTAATAGAATAAACTGATTACTTCCACTTATTGCATCATCCCCAAATACAAAAACATTATATGCCAGCATAATGACTAATGCAAAAACAGGAATTAGTGCCTCCCAAATATTGAGTTCTTTATTTCTTACAATCTTGTGTGGCTCCATTGCTAACAAATAAAGTAATTTTATTTAACTTCGAGGTTTAAGGATATAGCATTTAGAATACTTGCTATCTTATGAAATTAGGGTGTGTTTAGAACCTATTGAAAATAAACGGCAACAATTAAAATAAAAAGTCATGAAAATGAATCAACCTTACATCGATTATGCTCATTACAATTGCTGGGCAAACAACAAAATTATAGGCTGCCTATTAACACACAACGAAAAAATACTAGATAAGGAAGTGGTTAGCAGTTTTTCAACTATAAGGTCAACCATATTACACATATGGAAAGCTGAGATGGGTTGGCTTTCTCGATTATTAGGTAATAGCTGGGATGCATCTACTGTAAAGAATTTTAAAGGAACAGCAGCTGAAATGTATGCAGCTTGGCAGAACACCTCCGAAGATTTCAAGAATTATGTAGAAAAGGCTGATTTAGACCGAACCATTTTGTGGGGGCGTCAAAATGAGCAAATTTCAATTAGTGGTAGAGAAATTGCCCAAACTGTTTTTAATCATGGAAGTTATCATCGCGGACAAATTGTAGTGATGATGAGGCAACTAGGAATTACAGAAATACCTACAACTGACTACATTGCATGGAGATGGGAAGTTGCACAATCACCATAAATAAAGTAGAGACTTTTAAGTACGATAAGTGTTAATTAATACTTATCGTAAGCAATAATTTTGGTTCATCGGATAAAATATTCATAAATTGAGAATTTTATGAAGCTAAGTAAATCTGACCTTACCCTTTTAATCTTCTTGTTATTTGTAGTTCTAATTTCTGGTTGTAAAACTGTTCTTAAAGAAGAAGTCAAAAAGAAGCCCAATGTTCTTTTTATTTCCATTGATGATTTAGGACCGAACTTAGGAGCATACGACAACAAATACATTGTTTCTCCAAATATTGACGAGTTTGCAAGGAACGGAATGACTTTTAGAAACACCTATTGTCAAGCTGCTGTTTGTGCTCCTTCTAGAGCCAGTTTAATGTCGGGATTAAGACCAGATTCTACTAGGGTTTGGCATTTAGGAGATAAGTTCAGAAAGATTCACCCCAATCTGGTTACAATGCCTATGCATTTTAATGAAAACGGATACCACACTGTTTGCATTGGAAAAATATTTCATAACTATATGCCCGATTCCATCTCTTGGGATGAGCCAGATTTAAGACCAGCACAATACCTAAAACCAGAATGGTTAAAGCGAGATGGGGAAACCTTTTATGTTAACAAAGAAACACAACGTAAGCAAAAAATAAGACGTGATTTCTTGGTTTCTAAAAGACCCAACTATTATGCAGATGGTTGGAACAATGGACCTGCATGGGAAATGGAAGATGTACATGATACAGCCTATTTTGATGGAGCTCAAACCGAACTGGCCAAAAGAACGCTAACACGATTATCAGAACATGATCAGCCCTTTTTTATGGCATTGGGTTATTTCCGACCACACCTACCTTTTGCTGTGCCAAAGAAATATTGGGATTTATATCACAAAGACAGCTTACCACTAGCTCGTAATCCCTTTGTTCCAAATTTATCACCTGTAATGACGATGAATTCAATGTATGAGTTGCGTGGTTACAATGGTTTTAGTAAGCTTAAACATCCAACAGAGCACGTTATGAACGAAGACACTGCTCGCATGCTTAAACAAGGTTATTATGCTAGTGTGAGCTACATTGATGCTCAAATGGGAAAGGTTATTCAACATTTAAAAGACTTAGGTATTTACGACAACACAATAATCATACTTTGGGGAGATCATGGCTGGAAGTTGGGTGAACATAATGGATGGTGTAAACAAACCAATTACAATATTGATATTCATGTACCTATGATTATCTGCAGTCCAAACCAACCAAATAAAGGTCAACAAACCTTTGAAATTACAGAGTTGATAGACATGTTTCCCTCGCTTTGTGAATTGGCTGGAATTGAAAGCCCTAGTTACTTGCAAGGAACAAGTTTTGTCCCTTTAATTGAGAATCCTGATCTAGAGTGGAAAAAAGCTGCATTCAGTCAGTTTCATAGGAGACCCAAAGTTACACCAGATGGAAAACGATACATGGGCTATTCCATTAAAACGAAGAACTATCACTACGTGGAGTGGTACTACTGGAATGCACAAAAAGGAGAACGTGGGGAATTTGTGGTTGCTGAACTCTACGACAGCAAACAAGACCCAGATGAAAATTTAAACATTGCCGGAAACAAGGAAAATACAGATTTAATTAGCGAACTATCAAAGCAATTAGAAGATGGTTGGCGGAAGGCCTTGCCTGATTAAAAATCCTTTTTATTGGCCTTTCTAAGAATGAACCAAGATGGAATGGCAACCCATAAACAAAGCACAAATAGTGAAACAATCATTCCTAAGTTTGTTCCTAAAAACATTTTGAATGTTGCTCCTGTATATCCAAAGAGTGCTGAAATATCCAATTTTAATAAAATCAAGATTCTAGATAAGTCGATTGGATTGCACATGGTTGCTATTAGTGCAAATTTATCTAGCGGGTAATCATCAAAAACTAACAAAGAGATTAAGAAGAGACCATCATAAACTACCGCAAGCGTCAACCAAAGTAAAATCGCATAGCCGAACCCTTTAATCTTATTCTCATTAGACAAAGCCATATTGTATGCCAGAGCGACAAAAATGAACGTCAAAAATGCTCCCACCAATAGCAACGAACTAAAATCCCAAATTGCTGAACTTTGTGTTACACCATAAACAATAAATGGGATACCTAAACCAATCACTAAACTTAACGAAAGTGAAATAGCTAAACCAAAGTATTGACCAAGAAAGATTGTAGACCGCTTTAATGGTTGAGCGAGTAGAAGTTCTGTAAACTCTCTACTGTTATAGAAATGCATTACTCCAAATACCGTTCCTACTAGAGGTGTTAACACAACAATAATGTTCATTAACGTTATAACAGCTTTGCTTACATCATTATTCAAAAACAGCATTACAAAACCAAGAACAAGGTAAAATAAGAAGTAGACATAACTCCAACGACTTCGCATCAAATCGAAAAATATGTATTTAAATATCTTAAGCATTATTTCCCATTAATATGTTTGCTATTGCATGCTCTAGGTCATCCTGATTAGTCTGTGTTTTTAATTCAGTAATTGAACCTTTAAAATAGATTTTACCATCAAGTAAAAATACAATTTGATCTGCCACTTCCTCTACAAATCCAATTATATGAGATGTAATTAATATTGTTCTTCCCTTCTCTTTTTCTTGTTGAATTAGTTCTTTAAGCCGTATCAAGGAAATAGGATCCAATCCTGTTGTTGGTTCATCTAAAATAATCAAATCGCTACTGAACATAAAAGTCAGAACAAGGTTTACTTTTTGTTTTGTTCCTCCTGATAAATGACTTAGTTTTTGCTTTAAATAAGGCTTCAAATCAAACAACTCGATAAGCTCTTTGTCACTTGATTCAGTTGATCGAATATCTTTCATCATTCTGATTAATTCAGAAACAGAAAGATTCCCTGGGAAATTAGCAATTTGAGGAAGATAGTTGATATTGTTACGGTATTCGAACTTCTTAATTACGCTCTTGTCGTCAATTTTAACTTCTCCTTTGTTTGGAATTACCATTCCTAAGATACTCTTAATCAGTGTAGTTTTACCAGATCCATTTGGACCAAGAATTGCGAATATCCCACCTTGATTTATGGTAAGATCTAAGTTCTTAAGAACTTCAACCTTCCCGAATTTTTTATATAACGAAGTAATCTCTATCATGAAACTCGTTTAACTTGTGGGTGATTGTCCATTAAATTATCTGGAGTAAAAACCGGCGAAACCTTCTCCGAAAAATTGAGTATTTCCATGAATAAACTTCGAAGCAAGAGAATTGTTTGGGGAGTCCGATTTACAATATATGAAAACAATTTGACCGGACGATATGGAATGTCTCCTACTCCATCTCTATTCAAATCGTACCCCGTATAAGAACTCCAATAATTATTATCAAATTTATTGTCATTCACCTTGCTGTTATACGAAATATCAAAAGAGTTATTTACAAAATTATTCTTTACAAAAGTGTTGGTGTAGCATGCTCCAGAAACTTTAACAGCCCATCCATTTCTGTTAAACAGATTTCTCTCGTATACAATTCGGGTTGCTCCTTCAGTATAAATTCCAATAGTATTCTTATCAAAAATGTTGTCTCTTATTTCTGCATCATAGATCTCCTTCAAGAGCAAACCATATGAAGCAGAACCCCAGTTTTCCTTAAAGGTGTTATTGGTCATTGTAATATACTTAGAAAACATTACGGCAACTCCAGCTCCATTGCTAGTAAACGTATTATTGTGATATTCATCGTTATTGGAAAACATAAAATGCAAGCCGTAACGTAAATTATTATAGCTGTTGTTTTGAGTAACAACACTTTCAGTCACAAACTCAAAATATATTCCATCTCTTAGTCCACTTAGTTCATTATTCATTACTTGAGACTTGGAACAATACCACATGTGAATTCCGTTTCCAGAAGCTGCCTCAGTAGTCGATTCTCCATAGATTTGATTCTCAGATACAATACCATTTTTTGATTTTTCTATTAACATACCAAAAAAAACACGAGTTAGCTTACATCGCTTAATGGAATAGTTGTCAGAATTTGAAACATAGATTGCGGCAAAGTCCTTGGTATAGCTTTGCCCAATATTCGTAATGTTTATGTTATCAATTGTAACGCTATCAGCTTTTATAATTAATCCATATCCATTTCCAGTAGCGTCAATTAGAGCGTTCTCAGCACCCAATAAAACAAGCGATTTATCTATTACAATATCGTATTCTTCGTATGTCCCTTCCTTAACAAATACCGTATCGTATTCTTGAGACTTAGCTACTGCTTCCTGAATAGAAGAATATTCACAATTGGCACAAACAGTTAAAATCTCACCATAAAGTAACTGATTAGCACCAAGAAGGGCAAGAATAAAAAGTAAGCGTGAAAGCGACATTTTGTTATACAATATTACGTGATTGGAATCTTGGAATCTCTCCTGGTTGATTAATTTAAAATTGTTTTCTAACAGAATTCCAAGAATACACTTTACCTGAAAACTCAGCCATCATTTTATCTGCTTCAGACTTTTGTTTAAATGCGGAGAGATTCCCACCCATTGGGCTTGGAACTTTCACACTAATCAAGAAACTGGCTTCTTCTGCATTTAGAAAAGAATTTGGATTGTTGTAGTCCATAACTAAGTACAATCCAACTTTATCTACATTGTTGTTTTCTTTATCTCTTATCATGCACTCGATTGCATCATACTTATATACCTTTCCTTTTTTTGTTACAATTTCTGCAGCATGTTGCTGATCAACTATGTTCATTTTGCAATAACTACATGCATCTTGACCATAATTAATTTCTTGAGGCTCAACCGAGCAAGCATAAAATAAGGAAGCCAATAGGATTAGCACAACGTACTTCATAAGGCAGATTCTTTACGTCCGACAAAAAAAGCGACAACAGACAAGATCATTCCCGTAAAGAGCAAGTATGCTCCACTTCTAGGATAGGAATGAGCAACAAAATTTAGAATTGTCTTTGTACCAAACAGCGGTGGCTGATAAGCCATAGGAGTTCCGTCTGGATTTTTAAATTGAATAGCTGCTTTATCGCTTAAGCTATGTCCATAGTCATATTCCCAAAGGTAAAAATCATACATACCTAAAAATCCTAGAACACACATTATGATAAACCAAACAAGATACCATTTGTAGTTCATCTTAAATCCAATAATCAATCCCAGAAGAATTGCTCCAATCACTACATACGGAAACAATTCAAATTCTGGAAGGGTTTCAGGTATTTCTTTCATACCTACATAATGATTCATAATATTAATATTCTTAATATCATTGGGGTTCATATCAGCTAGTTTATTGATATGAATATTAAAACCAATTGGCTCAGGATATTGAGGAGCTTCTAGGGTTATATTCCATAACGGAAGCACAAATAAGCTGGCAAGTAAGACAACTCCTACAAGCATTAAAACTTTTGATCTTTTCATCTTTTATTACACTATTTCAAAAAAAGGGGGAGCGAATGAATACGCTCCCCTTTATTGAGGGACAATCCTCATTAACTAACATTAAATTTTTTATTCGATGTTCTCACCCATCGACCATTTAAGAGGAACACTTGATCCATTAGGTGAAACCCTAACGTAACCTTGCATTTCTTGGTGAAGAGCAGAACAAAAATCTGTACAATAGAATGGCCAAACACCTACTTGTTTTGGTTCCCAAAGGAATGACTCAGTTTGACCTGGCATAATTAGAAGTTCAGAAGTATTAGCACCAATCATACTTACACCGTGAGGTACATCATAATCTTGTTCTAGGTTAGTAATGTGGAAATACACTTTATCTCCAACTTGAATACCTTCTATATTGTCTGGAGCAAAGTGACTTCGAATTGTAGTCATGTAAACATGAACCTCTTTACCTTCTCTTACCACTTTTGTGTCAGCTTCATTTGTTACTGCGTAAGGGTGTTTATTTTCTTCAAGTTTGAAGATTTTTTTAGAATTCTCAGCTAATAAATCAGCCGGACAACCCGCAGCATAATGCGGCTCACCAATCGTTGGAAAATCAAGTAGAAGTTCCATTTTTTCTCCGCTTATATCATATAATTGAGCAGACTGAGTTACCTCTGGTCCAGTTGGGATGTATCTATCTTTTGTGATTTTGTTCATTGCCACAACATACTTACCAAATGGTTTTCTAGAGTTTCCTCCAGGAATCATTAAGTGACCAACTGAATAAAATGTTGGTTTTCTATCAATTACTTCCCAAGTTCCTAGTTTCCATTTCACAACTTCTGATGAGATAAAGAAAGTGGTATAACCATTTCCTTTACCGTCAAACTCGGTATGCAATGGACCTAAACCTGCTTGTTCTACACTACCTGCGTTAACAGCTTCAAATGCTAAAATAGGAATTCCATAAGCGTCTCCATCAAATTGCTCTTCTTCAATCGCTTTAATCATTTTACTGAATGAATGGATTGTTAAGTTAGCTGATAGTTTACCACTACCTACGATGTATTCACCGCTAGGATCTACGTCACAACCGTGAGGAGATTTAGGAGTAGGCAATAAGTATATTGCACCAGGTACTTCAGTTGGGTCAACAACTAAAACTTCCTTTTTCATAGTAGAAGTTGCCATGTGAGTTTCCTCACTATAAACATTATGAGCATAATTTGCTGGCATTTTTTTACCGCCACCATTGTTTACATATTCTTCAATTTTTTTCCAATTAACTGCAGCGATAAAATCTTTATCGTTCTGAGAAGCATAAACTTCTAACAAAGTACTTGCTTCTTCAGTATTATAGGTAGAGAAGAAGAACCATCCATGAGAATCTCCACGACCTGGGTGAGAAAGATCATAGTTAAATCCTGGCATAATAAGCTGAAATTTAATATCCATTCCACCATCCTCGGGATCAACAGAAATAAAAGATAAGGCTCCCTTAAAGTTTCCTTTGTAGTCCTTAATTGGCATATCTCTTTGAGGTACGGGAACAGAAAAACGTGTTCCTGCAACAACATACTCTGTGTTTTCAGTAACGAATGATGAAGAGTGGTTACCTGCACTATTTGGAATCTCAATAATCTCTGTAGTTTCAAATGTGGTTAAATCTACTTTTGCTATTCTAGGAGTATTGTTTCCATTAATAAAAATGTATCTTCCATCTAACTCTCCTTCAGTTTGAGAAATATCTGGATGGTGAGAGTCATCCCAGGGAACGAAGCCATGAGAAGTATTTAACATAGGTTTAGTTTCTTCATTGTAACCATATGCTTTTTCTGCATCTTGAGAAAACACAGGAATTACTTTAAACAATCTACCTGAAGGCAAACCATAAACGGCTAATTGGCCACTGAAACCACCTGAGATAAACGCATAATAATCGTCATGATCTCCTGGTTTAACGTATACTTTTTCTGCAGCACTGCCTGACAATGCTCCGGAATTTGATTTATTGCTGTTGTTACATCCCATTAAGAATGCAGCAATCAGCACTAAAACGAATGATATTTTATGTAAATTTTTCATTGATTTATTTGTTTATTATTTGGGGTTTTACTCTTTTGCCGGAGGCAATAATACTTTGTCTATAACATGAACGATTCCGTTTCCTGCTGGCACACTTCCAATTATGTTGGCACCTCCAATCATTGGTTTACCATCTACCACTTCAACTTGAAGATCTTGATTATTTGCTTGTCCTAATTTTTTTAGTTTAGTTAAGATGTTTACATCTAAGTTACCTGGTGTTACATGATACTTAAGGATGTCAGCTAATGTTGCTTTGTTCTCTGGCTTAACTAGGTTTTCTACTGTTCCTTCCGGCAATGCAGCAAAAGCATCGTCTGTAGGAGCAAAAACAGTTAAAGGACCAACATTAACAAGTGCATTTTCAACTTGAGCTGCTTGTACTGCAGCAACTAATGTTTTGTGATCTGGAGAACCAATTGCAATCTGCAGGCAGTTAGGTGTTGATTCTTCGTCTGTGGCAAATGCTTGCCCAGTTCTTTCAGTGCTTCCTCTCCAGCACTTGTGCCTTCTGTTGAATCACTGGCAGTATTGCCACAACTTGCAAGAAGTGCAGCAAAAATTGATAAGGTGATAAGTTTTAAATATTTCATGGGTTTGTTTTTTATTAGTTCTTAAAGTGTTCTAAAGTATTCCAAAACTGAACGAGCTTCTTCTTCTGTTAAATTTTGATTTGCCATTGGAGACATGTTGTACTCTACTAATAGCTCTTTAGCAATGGGATCATTAGCTACCATTTCCTCGGGATTTAGAATCATGTTCATAACCCATTCTGGAGATCTTCTTTCAAGAACTCCTTTTGGAGATGGTCCAATAAACTTTACGTCTGTTTTGTGACATGCAGAGCATTTGGCCTGAAAAATTTCTTCACCGCTAGCTGCCATTGTTGCATCCACTTCATCAGCAAGCGTTAAAGATGAAATAGGTCCAATCCCTTTAGAATCCATAGGGTCAACCTCATCTGCTATCATTGATGTTGCAGGTTTTTTAGCCTCATCTTTTGTGGCTTCGGAATTAGAATCACTTCCACAACTGTACATTGTAACTGACAATAAGGCAATCATGCTAATTTTTAAAATCTTTTTCATTTATATTATATTTTTAGTTTGTACGTAAAATTGTTTCTATTTTCAATATGCTTTCTCCCCTAATTACTCGATCTGACAAAATTTTTATTTCAGTTCTCTTTAAAAATCTTACCAGATCTTCTCTAATTGTTTTGTAACTTTCATGAACAGGACAAGGTTTTGCATTTGAACAATTTGAAAGTCCTAAAAGGCATCTGTACCTAAGGTCATCCCCATCTATTATTTGCACCACATCCCACAGTTTCAGGTTCTCAGCTTTCTCTTTATTAATGTAAAAACCACCATTCTTTCCTTTAATAGAGTTAACTAATCCAGCTCTTACCAACTTTTGAAGAACTTTAGCGGTAAATGCTTCGGGTGTTTGGATGTTCCTTGATATATCTCCAATGCTTTTAATGCGATCTTCTCGAGATGCTATTGTCAAACATATAACCGCTTTAACTCCATATTCACAGGCTCTTGATAACATTGTATTCTATTATAGGACAAAGGTAGAGTTGCATCTTAATCGGACAAAATTGTCCGATTAAGATGCGTCATATATGAGTATGATTGTTGTCACACAATTATTTGGAAAAGGAAAATTATTATTAGAGTTTTGTATAGCATTGACAAAGCCGTTAACAATCATATTGCTTTTTCTCTCTTTCATTTGTTTTTCTTCGTCATCAACCATAGTTGGAACCTGGCAAACAATAGGAGACTATGATGGAAAACCAAAATCTTTGGTGAAAATATATAAAGGTAAAAACGGGAAGTATTATGGTAAAATTTTGGAATACATCGACCCACAATTAGACACAAATGAAATTTGTGCAAAGTGTCCCAAAGAAGATTACCGCTATAATCAAAGAGTTGTAGGTATGAATATTATAACAGGTTTAACTGCTTCTGAAGATTTGAAATCAGCAAGTGGTGGGAAAGTCCTCCATCCGCCTTCCGGAAAAATTTACAATTTTACAATGAAGCTAATTGAGAATGGAACAAAAATGGAAGTTCGAGGTTATTTGGGATTTGAACTTTTGGGCAGGTCTCAAACCTGGATTAGAC
>JABDQY010000079.1 GCA_013042025.1 Bacteroidia bacterium | reverse complement strand
CGGTCTATTACCGTTTGCTTTTACAGCGTTTGCTCTTCTTGTGTTATCTAATAATGAATCAACAGCCTCTTGAAGCATACGTTTCTCATTTCTAAGAATAACTTCAGGAGCCTTTATCTCCATTAATCGTTTCAAACGATTGTTTCTTATAATAACTCTTCTGTACAAGTCATTCAAATCAGAAGTAGCAAATCTTCCTCCATCAAGTGGAACAAGTGGTCTAAGTTCTGGTGGAATAACTGGAAGCATCTTCATAATCATCCACTCAGGTTTATTCTCTCCTGTTTTGGTTGATGCTCTGAATCCTTCAATTACATTAAGTCTTTTTAAAGCTTCATTTTTTCTTTGCTGTGAAGTTTCATTAGCAGCCTGATGTCTTAGGCTAAATGAAAGTTCATCCAAATCTAAACGAGCCAATAAATCCCAAATTGCTTCACCACCCATTTTAGCGATGAATTTGTTAGGATCTGTATCATCTAAATACTGGTTTTCTTTTGGTAAAGAATCCAAAATATCTAGATATTCTTCCTCAGTAAGGAAGTCTAAATAGTTTACACCATCTTCCTCTTTGATACCGGACTGAATAACTACGTATCTTTCGTAGTAAACAATCATTTCTAATTTCTTAGAAGGTAATCCAAGAAGATATCCAATTTTGTTAGGCAACGATTTGAAATACCAAATATGAACAATAGGTACAACCAATTCGATATGACCCATACGTTCTCTACGCACCTTCTTCTCCGTTACTTCAACTCCACATCTATCACAAACTATACCTTTGTATCTTATACGTTTGTACTTACCACAATGACACTCATAATCTTTAACAGGACCGAAAATTCTTTCGCAGAATAATCCTCCCATTTCTGGCTTATAAGATCTATAGTTTATTGTTTCAGGCTTAGTAACCTCTCCGTATGAACGTTGTAAAACAACCTCCGGAGAAGATAAACCAATCCTAAGTGTCTTAAAATTAGATTTTATTTTTATATCTTTTTTCTGTGACATTTCCCTTTACTTTTAATTAATCAAATGTGATTTCAATTCCTAAACCTCTTAACTCATGTAACAATACGTTGAATGACTCTGGCAAACCAGGCTCAACCATATTCTCACCTTTAACAATTGCTTCATACGTTTTAGCTCTACCAATAATATCATCCGATTTCACAGTTAGAATTTCACGAAGAATGTTTGCTGCACCAAATGCTTCAAGTGCCCAAACCTCCATCTCACCAAAACGCTGTCCACCAAACTGAGCTTTACCACCCAATGGTTGTTGCGTAATTAATGAATAAGGTCCGATAGAACGAGAGTGCATCTTATCATCTACCATATGGCCTAGTTTAAGCATGTACATGATACCTACAGTAGTTCTTTGGTGGAATTGTTCACCTGTTAAACCATTGTACAACTGAGCCGATCCGTTATGATCAACACCAGCTTTCTTCACTTGCTCATTGATTTCTTCTTCAGTAGCACCATCAAAAATTGGAGTACCGAAGTTTAATCCTAATTCTGCACCAGCCCATCCAAGAACAGTTTCATAAATCTGACCAAGGTTCATACGAGAAGGTACACCTAGCGGGTTAAGTACGATCTCAACTGGAGTTCCGTCTTCAAGGTATGGCATATCCTCTTCAGGAACAATCTTAGCAACAATACCTTTGTTACCGTGACGACCTGCCATTTTATCCCCAACTTTTAGTTTTCTCTTTTTAGCCAAATAAACTTTAGCCAATTTAAGAATACCAGTTGGTAATTCATCCCCTACACTAATGGTAAACTGCTCACGTTTGTAAGTAGTTGAAACCTCTGTAAGTTTTGCTTTATAATTAGCAAGAATTCTAGCAATTAATGAATTCTTTTCATTGTCGGACGTCCAATTGTTATAAGAAACAGTAGCAAAATCAACAGTAGCTAAGTTTTTCAAAGTGAATTTAGTTCCTTTTGGAATTACATCTTCATAGTATACGTTTTGCACACCTGCAGAAGTTTTACCAGAAACAACTTTAAATAATTTTTCAAGCAATAATGCTCTAAGCTTATCCAAAGCAATTAAGTGCTCATTTTCTAACTTAGTAAGTTTTGTTTTGTCTTCCGACTTATTTGCTCTGTCTTTCTTAGTTCTTGTGAATAATTGCTTTGCAACAACTACTCCTTCTTTAGATGGAGTTGCCTTAAGTGATGCATCTTTAACATCTCCTGCTTTATCACCAAAGATTGCTCTAAGAAGTTTCTCTTCTGGAGAAGGTTCAGACTCTCCTTTAGGAGTAATTTTACCAATTAAGATATCTCCTTCTTTAATTCGAGCACCAACTCGAATCAATCCGTTCTCATCAAGATTCTTAGTTGCTTCCTCACTTACGTTTGGAATATCGTTGGTAAGTTCTTCAATACCTCTTTTAGTATCTCTTACCTCAACATCATGCTCCGTAATGTGAATTGATGTAAAGTAATCATCCTTTACAACTTTTTCTGAAATAACAATCGCATCCTCAAAGTTATATCCTTGCCAAGGCATGAATGCAACCTTTAAGTTTCTACCAAGTGCTAATTCACCACCTTGAGTACCATAACCTTCAGAAAGAACTTGACCTTCTTTTACTTTATCACCTTTAACCACTAGTGGTCTAAGATTTACAGTCATGTTTTGGTTTGTTCTTCTAAATTTAGTTAAGTAATATGTTTTGGTATCACCGATGAAGCTTGCAAGCATATCATCATCAGTTAAATTATACTTAATTCTAATTTCATCTGCATCAACGTATTCAACGACTCCAGATCCCTCAGCAACTAATTGTGTTCTTGAATCTTTTGCTACTTGAGCCTCAAGACCAGTACCTACAATAGGTGCCTGTGGATTCATAATTGGAACTGCTTGACGCTGCATGTTCGATCCCATCAATGCACGGTTAGCATCATCATGCTCTAAGAAAGGAATTAATGAAGCCGCAATCGAAACAATTTGATTCGGTGCAACATCCATGTAATCTATCTTATCCTTATGCTCAATTGGGAAATCACCTTCGAATCTTGCCTTAACAAGGTCGCTGGTTAAATTACCTTTTTTATCAAAAGGTGAGTTTGCTTGTGCGATTATGTTATCATCTTCTTCCTCCGCACTTAAATAAACAACGTCTTCATTTATTTTAACTTTTCCTTTCTCTACTTTTCGATATGGAGTTTCAATAAATCCTAAGTTGTTAATCTTAGCATGAACACAAAGTGAAGAAATCAAACCAATATTTGGTCCCTCAGGAGTTTCAATAGTACAAAGACGACCATAGTGTGTATAGTGTACATCTCTTACCTCAAATCCCGCTCTTTCTCTTGATAAACCACCTGGCCCAAGAGCAGACATTCTTCTTTTGTGTGTAACTTCAGCAAGTGGATTTGTTTGATCCATAAACTGAGAAAGTTGATTCGTACCAAAGAAAGAGTTAATTACAGAAGACAATGTTCTAGCATTGATTAAGTCTGTAGGTGTAAACACCTCATTATCTCTAATATTCATACGTTCACGAATGGTACGAGCCATACGTGCAAGACCAACACCAAACTGATTATACAATTGCTCTCCAACTGTTCTAACCCTTCTGTTACTCAAGTGGTCAATATCATCCACATCTGTTCTTGAATTAACTAATTCAATTAAGTATTGGATGATTGAAATGATATCTTGATTTGTTAAAACTCGAATATTGCTTTCAATATCAAGCTCTAATTTCTTGTTAATTCTGTATCTACCAACTTCACCTAAATCGTAACGTTTGTCTGAAAAGAATAATCTTTCAATGATACCACGTGCAGTTTCCTCATCAGGTGGATCAGTGTTACGAAGTTGACGATAGATGTGCTCTACAGCTTCTTTACCAGAGTTTGAAGTATCCTTTTGAAGCGTATTTAAAATGATTTGAAAATCATTTTTATCATCATTTTCTTTACTTAGAATTAATGTTTTAACACCAGCTTCAAGAATTTCTTCCATGTGCTCTTCCTCAAGAATCGTGTCTCTTTCGATAACAACTTCGTTTCTTTCAATCGAAACCACCTCTCCAGTATCTTCGTCAACGAAATCTTCAATCCAAGAGCGAAGAACTCTAGCAGCAAGTCTTCTGCCTAATAATTTTTTCAAAGAAGTTTTGGTAACCTTAACTTCTTCTGCAAGACCAAATAGGTCTAAAATGTCTTTATCCGTTTCGTAACCAATTGCTCTTAAAAGCGTAGTTACTGGGAATTTTTTCTTTCGATCAATGTAAGCATACATAACGTTATTTACGTCTGTTGCAAACTCAATCCAGCTTCCTTTAAATGGAATTATTCTTGCAGAATATAATTTCGTTCCATTTGTGTGGTAGCTTTGACCAAAGAATACACCTGGAGATCGATGCAATTGTGAAACAATTACACGTTCAGCACCATTAATAATAAATGAACCAGTTGGGCTCATGTATGGCAGTGTACCTAAGTAAACATCCTGAACAACCGTCTCAAAATCTTCGTGTTCGATATCGTTACAGCTTAACTTTAATTTAGCTTTTAGAGGTACTGCGTATGTTAAACCACGTTCGATACACTCTTGAATGGTGTATCTAGGAGGATCAACAAAATAGTCTAAAAATTCAAGAACGAATATGTTTCGAGTATCCGTGATTGGAAAGTTCTCACTGAATACTTTAAACAAACCTTCAAACTTTCTATCTTCAGATGAAGTAGATAATTGAAAGAATTCCTGAAATGATTTTAACTGTACGTCTAAAAAATCGGGATAATCAATAACTTTTTCGATTTTCCCAAAATTTATTCTTTCGTTATATTTTGATGACAAGATTGTATATTTTGGTGTTAATTAAAAAAAATAAAAACGCCAAAAGACCCACTGAAAATCAGGGGTCTTTTGGACTTGTTATATTCTAAACTTATTTAAGTTCAATTTCAGCTCCTGCTTCTTCTAATGCTGTTTTTAAAGATTCTGCTTCCTCTTTCGAAACATCTTCTTTAAGATCAGCTGGAGCTGAGTCAACTAATTCTTTTGCTTCTTTTAGTCCCAAACCAGTTAATTCTTTTACTTTCTTAACTACTTGTAACTTCGAAGCACCTGCAGATTTAAGATGTACTGTAAATTCAGTTTTCTCTTCTCCTCCTGCATCGCCTCCTGCTGCTGGTCCTGCTGCTACTGCAACTGGAGCTGCTGCCGGCTCAATACCATACTCATCTTTAAGTACAGTTGCTAATTCGTTTACATCTTTTACTGAAAGATTAACCAATTCTTCTGCTAATTTTTTAATGTCAGCCATTTTTTGTTTGTTTTAAATGTGTGTGTGTTTTTAATAATTAATTTTCTCTCTCGGCTAATGTCTTCAATAATCCTGCGATAGTATTTCCGCTTGATTTCAAGCCAGAAATAACATTTACTGCAGGAGATTTCAACAGTCCGATAATTTCTCCAACAAGTTCTTCTCTTGTCTTCAGGTCAATTAGTGTTCCTAATTGATCATCGCCAATAAAAATGTCAGAGTCTATATAAGCACCCTTAAGTAACGGTCTATCGCTATTCTTACGGTACTCTTTTATCGCGATAGCTGGTGCTTTTGGATTGGAAGCAAATAAGAGTGCCGTTGTTCCTTTTAATGTATCTTTTAATTCTCCCCACTCAATTCCTCCACGTTCTAGCGCTTGATGTACAAATGTGTTTTTAATCACTTGCATTCTTACACCGTTTTTATGTAATAACTTTCTTAAGTCATTATTTGCATTTGCTGATAAGTTTGAACTATCAGTAACATATACGTACTGGTGCTCTTTCAGGTTAACAACTAATTCGTCGATTGCATTATTTTTTTCTGCCTTGTTCATTTTCTTTCTATTTAATTAGTTAAACCTTAAGCCAACGATTTGGTATCAATTTTAATTCCTGGACTCATTGTACTAGATAAAGTTACACTTTGTAAATACACCCCTTTAGATGCACTTGGCTTTAATCTATTTAATGTATCAATAAGTTCTTTTGCGTTGTCGTAAATTTTTTCTTGATCAAAAGACACTTTACCAACTGAAGTATGAATAATACCAGTTTTATCTACTTTAAAATCAATTTTACCTGCTTTAATTTCCGTTACTGCTTTCCCTATATCCATAGTAACAGTTCCACTTTTTGGATTTGGCATTAAGTTTCTAGGTCCTAAAATTCTACCTAGTTTACCAATTTTACCCATTACTGCTGGCATAGTAATAATAACGTCAATATCTAACCATCCACCTTCAATTTTGGCAACATAGTCATCAAGTCCAACAAAATCAGCTCCTGCTTCTTTAGCTTCTTCTTCTTTCTCAGGTGAAACTAGAGCTAAAACTCTAACTTCTTTACCGATACCGTGAGGTAAAGAGGTTGTTCCTCTTACCATTTGATTTGCTTGTCTAGGATCTACACCTAATTTAACATCTAAATCAATAGATGCATCAAATTTGGTTTTGGTAATTTCCTTTACAATTTTGCTTGCATCCTGCAAGCTGTGGAACGCATCTCTGTCGTACTTCGACAATGCTTCCTTGCGATTTTTTGATATTTTTCCCATTATTCTATTTCGATAATTAATTAATTATCTTCCGGAAACTGTCCGGTTACAGTTATACCCATACTGCGTGCTGTACCAGCTACCATTTTCATAGCAGATCCTACAGTTAACGCATTTAAGTCTTTCATTTTGTCTTCTGCGATAGTTTTCACTTGATCCCAGTTAACCTTAGCAACTTTGATTCTATTTGGTTCAGCCGAACCACTTTTCTTCTTAGTTGCTTCCAACAATTGTGAAGCTACTGGTGGAGTTTTAATAATGAATTCAAAAGTATTGTCTTGCCAAACTGTAATTACTACAGGTAATACTTTTCCTTTCATCTCTTGAGTTCTTGCATTAAATTGTTTGCAAAAATCCATGATATTAACTCCTTTAGCACCTAATGCTGGTCCAACGGGAGGAGCAGGATTAGCAGCTCCACCTCTTACTTGTAATTTAACGTATCCTTTAATTTGCTTTGCCATAAAGCTATTCTTTTTCTACTTGTATATAATTTAACTCTAATGGTGTTTTTCTTCCGAAAATCTTAACCATCACTTTAAGTTTTTTCTTCTCCTCATTCACTTCCTCAATCACCCCACTAAATCCGCTAAATGGACCGTCTGTTACTTTAACAAACTCTCCTACTATAAATGGATTCACGATGCTTTCACCTTCTTGGTTACTTTCATCTACTTGTCCAAATATTCGGTTAACCTCGCTTTGTCTCATCGGTACAGGTTCTCCATCCTGACCTAAGAAACCAACAACTCCATTCACCGCTCTAATGGTTGGTACAACCTCACCTACTAAGTGAGCATGTATCAATATATAACCTGGAAAGTAGCTCTTCTCTCTAGAAGTTTTCTTTCCATTTTTAATTTCATATACTTTCTGAGTTGGGATCAGAATTTCAGGTACATATTTAGTAAGTTTTGCGTAAGCAAGCTCAGACTCTATAATAGCCTTAACTTTCTTTTCAGAACCGCTAATTGCCCGTACAACGTACCATTTAAATTCCTCTTGATTCTTATCCATTATATTATTTCAATAAATCGTAAAGAATCTCCATCACAAAACCAAAGACCTTGTCAATTAAAGCAATTGCCAAAGCAAAAAGGATAGACGCTACGATAACAATTAATGTACTGCTACGTAATTCTTCCCAAGTTGGCCAAGTTACTTTATTCATTAACTCGTCCGTGGTTTCTTTCCAAATCTGTACTATCCTACTCATATTATACTTTTTTGCACGGGTGGAGAGATTCGAACTCCCGACACCTGGTTTTGGAGACCAGTGCTCTGGCCAGCTGAGCTACACCCGTTTGTGCCTTATATATTCTGATTATTCTAAAATTTCAGTAACCTGACCAGCACCTACTGTTCTACCACCTTCTCTAATAGCGAATTTCAATCCTTTTTCCATTGCTACAGCGTTGATAAGCTCAACAGTAATACTCACGTTATCACCTGGCATTACCATTTCAGTTCCTTCTGGTAACATGATTTCTCCTGTTACGTCAGTTGTTCTGAAATAGAACTGTGGTCTGTACTTGTTAAAGAATGGAGTGTGTCTTCCACCTTCCTCTTTAGATAATACATAAATTTCTGCTTTGAATTTAGTATGAGGAGTAACTGAACCTGGAGCTACGATAACCATACCTCTTCTAATATCAGTTTTCTCAATACCTCTCAATAAGATACCTGCGTTATCTCCAGCTTGACCTCTATCAAGAAGTTTTCTAAACATCTCAACTCCAGTACAAGTCGACTTCAAGTCTTCAGCACCCATTCCAACGATATCTACAGCGTCACCTACATTGATAACACCTCTTTCTATTCTACCTGTTGCAACTGTACCTCTACCTGTAATAGAGAATACATCCTCAACTGGCATCAAGAAAGGTTGATCAGTTAAACGTGGAGGAACTGGAATCCAGCTATCTACAGCATCCATTAATTCTTGAACCGTTTTAACCCATTTCTCATCTCCGTTCAATGCACCAAGTGCAGAACCTTGAATAATTGGAGTATTGTCTTCATCAAAATCATAGAAACCTAAAAGCTCTCTCATTTCAATTTCAACAAGTTCTAATAGCTCTTCATCGTCAACCATGTCAACTTTGTTCATAAACACAACTAATCTAGGTACACCAACTTGTCTTGCAAGTAGGATGTGCTCTTTAGTTTGTGGCATTGGTCCGTCCGTTGCAGCAACAACGATAATAGCACCGTCCATTTGTGCAGCTCCTGTAACCATGTTCTTAACATAGTCAGCGTGACCTGGACAATCTACGTGTGCATAGTGTCTGTTTGCTGTTTCGTACTCAATGTGAGCCGTGTTAATAGTAATACCTCTCTCTTTCTCCTCTGGAGCTGAATCGATGGTATCGAAATCACTTTTTTCTGCTAGTCCTTGACTAGACAATACAGAACTAATAGCGGCAGTTAAGGTGGTTTTGCCGTGGTCAACGTGACCGATGGTTCCGATGTTTACGTGTTCTTTAGAACGATCAAATGTTGCTTTTGACATGATAATTAAATTATAATTTCTTTAAATAAATATTTTTGAGCCAACGATGGGAATTGAACCCACGACCTCTTCCTTACCAAGGAAACGCTCTACCCCTGAGCTACGTCGGCTTATATCAATAAACTTACTGTTTCAGGAGCAAATCAAGAGGTTATAGACCTTCCTTCATTCACTCATTATACTAAATACAAAACAAAATGCTTTGTATACTCTCAAAACTTTCGTTTCAAAAGTTTTTTGAGCGGGAGACGAGGCTCGAACCCGCGACCTACAGCTTGGAAGGCTGTCGCTCTACCAACTGAGC
>JABDQY010000155.1 GCA_013042025.1 Bacteroidia bacterium | reverse complement strand
ATATTATCCCGTTGAATTGCAATTGGGAGATGTGTTATTAACTTTATCGACAATAAGCATTCTTGGATTTTTAATTTCGCTTTATCCATCTAAGAAAGCTGCAAAAACTGAAATTAAACAATTGAATTAATGTTTAACTGGTTTAGAAAGAAAAAACCCGACACAATGAAATTTTTGATAGTAGGATTAGGGAATATTGGATCTGAATATGATGGAACTCGTCACAATATTGGGTTTGAAGTATTGGATCAATGGGTAAAAGAGCACGATGCAGAGTGGAATTCAGATAGATTAGCGAACGTAGCTAAATTTAAGTTTAGAGGTAAACAAATAATTTGTATAAAGCCTACCACGTATATGAATCTAAGTGGCAAAGCAGTAAAGCATTGGTACTCAAAAGAACGGGTTCCAATTAATCAAGTTTTAGTGATTACAGATGATATTTCTATTGATGTAGGGAAGTTAAGAATTCGTGGTAAAGGAAGTGCTGGAGGACACAATGGTTTAAAAGATATTCAAGCACAACTGGGATCTGAGAAGTACGACAGAATACGCTTTGGAGCAGGTAGCGACTACCCAAGGGGTAGACAAGTAGAACATGTTCTTGGGAAATGGAATCCAGATGAAGAAATAGAAGTGGCTCTTCAAAAGGACAAAGCATGCAAGGCAATAGAAGCCTGGATTGTGAAGGGGCTTACAGGAGCCATGAATGAGTTTAGCAGCTAATTACAAATGATTTTAATTTGATTCTGTAACTCCGGGATTACATCTTTTCTAAACCATTTATTCTTGGCTTGCCAGATGTTGTTTCGAGGAGAAGGATGCGGTAAAACAAAATAGTTTGGTAGATATTCTTGAAAGTTTTTAACTGTTTCCGTAAGCGTTCGGTATTCTTTGTTTTTGAGGTAGTAATCTTGGGCATATTTACCAATCAATAATACTAGTTCTACGTTTTTCATTTGATGGAATAAGGCATCATGCCATTTTGGAGCACATTCTGTTCGTGGAGGTAAATCTCCACTCTTTCCTTTGCCTGGATAACAAAATCCCATTGGAACAATTGCTATTTTGGAGGTATCATAAAACAAATCCTTATCGATTCCCATCCAAAGCCTTAAGTTCTCTCCACTTTTATCATCCCAAGGAATTCCACTTGCATGAACAGCGGTTCCTGGAGCTTGACCAATAATAACAATCTTTGAATTTTGACTTGCAGTTACAACAGGTCGTGGACCTAAAGGCAAGAAGTTTGAGCACAAAGTACATGTAGAAATTTCAGTCAGAAGATTTTTCATCCGAGTTATCGCGTAAACATCTTCCGCTGATTTATGCGAGTACTTCTTGTTTTAGGTGGGTTCCTATTATAGTAGCAACCATCTCCTGATTTTCCTCCAAATATGTATTCAAACTTCAAAGTAAGTACATGATAGCTATCATCTTTATCAGGGTTCCCTCGAACTGAACCAGAAGCCATTCCATTCTCAGAGCGGTCTGCAAGCTGAGATGGGATTGTTCCTAAATCAGGTTGTGCAGCATTTAATAAAGTTGGATCAACGTAAACTGTACTTACATCATCTAAATAATCTGTAAATGTTTTTCTAAAACCTAAATCTAAAATGAGTGATGTACTTTTCGCGAGTCTAAATTTATACCCTAATCCATATGGAATAACAACTTCTAAGTCTTTGTATGGATTGTCACCATTGACGTATTGACCTTCTGTGCCGATTTCTCGTAAATTATACCAATCATCATTTAGCTCAGCTTGTGGATTGAAGTACATACCACCGACACCACTATAGATATAAAATCGGTTGAATCCCGCACTTCTACTAAAAGGACGGTAATCAATTAAAAAATCAAATTCAATTAGGGTAGTACGAACACAAAGATTTCGTTCAACTTGAAAATCTTGGGTCGAAAAGGCATCATCACCATATAAACGTGTTGCTAAAAAGTTCAATCCAAAACTAAAGCTACCATCTGTATGTAAGTTTAGGCCTACACCTCCAGCTAATCTATTGGATCTAAAATCGTAGTCAAATAAACCCCTGCTACCTATGAAGTTACTTCCTCCTAGGTCTCCCATCATATTGCTTGCACCAAGATAGATGTTCCCAGACCATATAGTGGATCTATAGGTTTGAGCACTTGCAAACTGTTGTGTGCAAAGAATGAGTAGTATGATAAAACTTCGTTTCAATACTGAAAAAGCTAAAGACACAGTTATAAATTTTTTGTTAAGCCTTGAACAACTTTATATCCATTAAAGAACTCACGGGCAACTATTCTAAGAAACGAATAGACTGGCACTGCTAGTATCATTCCCAATACACCTCCAAGTGAACCAGCTGCAAGAATCACAATGAATATTTCCAAAGGATGAGCTTTGACGCTTTGAGAAAAAATGAGTGGTTGAAGCACAAAGTTGTCTAGTAGTTGAGCTGCTGCAAATGGTAAAATTGCAACCAGGCCAAACGACATTATATTCAAATCTGGATGTAATTCAAGTTGGCTTGTAATAGCTAAGCTAACCCCAACCAAGCCTCCAATAAGCGGTCCTACATAGGGAATGATATTAAAAATACCCGCGATAAGACCAATAAGTAATGCATTTTGAACACCTAGAATTGTAAGTCCAATAGTTATTACTATCATAACAATACTTATTTGAATGATTACACCAATGAAGTATCGAGATAGCA
This sequence comes from Bacteroidia bacterium, assembly GCA_013042025.1. Lineage (GTDB taxonomy): Bacteria > Bacteroidota > Bacteroidia > NS11-12g > UBA9320 > UBA9320. Next base: position 8,582 of record JABDQY010000155.1, on the reverse strand, counting down.
AGTCTTTAGCATCATTAATAATTGTTTTAATCTTGTCTAAGTACTTATCGGGTGAGAGACTTCCAACAACGTTGTCAACGATGCTGCCATCTTTAAGTAGAAAAAAAGAAATGAAGAGAATAGAGAAAACGGCTATAATAGAATCTGCTAAATTGCTTATAAAACCCTTGATATACGATCCAATATCCCCAACACTAAAAAGTTTAGTCACTTCATCTTCCAAGGTTTTTTGAACTTCATTTTGGTCAATATTCGCACGCTCCATCCATTCAGTTACTGATTTAATTTGAGGTTGAATGGATTGAATGAGATTGTCTGTATCAATTTTTGATATTATATCAGCTTGATGAATTACCGTTGGTATTATAAAGTTGAACGCTCCTATTACAATAAAAACAAAAGCAATTAAAACCAATGCTGACTTTAACCAACTTGGCATTGTCCAATTTTTAATTTTTATTTTCCCCAATAAGCCCATTAACGGTCGAGCAACAAAAGCAATAATTGCGGCAATGAAAAAATAAATAATGATGGTACGTACGTTCCAAAGAACATAAGCCAAAATAATTACTCCAATTGCCCATAGAGCAAGTCTTACAGTTCTGTTATTCCACATGGTTATCTGCACATATTTCAGTTAATACTCTGTTGGTACTTTTGGGATGTAAAAATGCTATTACTTTCCCATCAGCTCCATCTTTAGCTTGCTCATGAATTGCATCAAAGCCTTCATCCTTCAGTCGTTTTAATTCCTCATCTACATCGTTTACAGCAAAAGCGATATGATGAACACCTTCTCCCTTTTTATCTACAAATTTGTGAATTGCACTTTCAGAGTTGGTAGCTTGCAAAAGTTCAATTTTCACTTCCCCTATTTTGAAAAATGAAGTAATTACTCCTTCACTTTCTACTTCTTCCATTTTGTAGTGCTCAGTATTTAAAAGCTTAGCAAAAAGTCTGTTACTTTCTTCAATATCTTTTACAGCAATACCTATATGCTCTATTTTTTGCATTGGTACAAGTTTAATGAAAAGAGATAAGTTATTAGAAAAATAGTTTGGTAGGAGTTTGCACACTTTGTAACAAATAATCTAGTTTTAGGCCTTTAAAAACAGAATATTTGCAGCTAACTATGTCTAAAATAGCGATTGCAATTCACGGAGGGGCTGGTACTCTAGTAAAAGGAATGATGACACCAGAAAAGGAAGTGGAATATAAAAGTGCCTTAGAATCCGCATTGTCAGATGGATATGAAATATTGAAGAATGATGGTTCTGCTATAGATGCTGTAGAAGCAGCTGTGAAAAGTTTAGAAAATTGTAATCTGTTTAATGCAGGAAAGGGAAGTGTTTTTACCGCAACCGAATCTCATGAAATGGATGCAAGCATAATGGATGGCAATTCTTTGGATGCAGGTGCAGTATCTTTAATTACGGGAATCAAAAACCCAATTAGCCTGGCTAGGGATGTAATGGATAAATCTGGACATGTTTTTCTCGCCGGAGATGGTGCAATGCAGTTTGCAAGAAGTTTGAATTACGAAGAATTCCCTTCAGAATATTTTTACGATGAATTACGCCATAATCAATGGTTAGAAATTAAAGACAGTGATGGCTTTCAATTGGATCATTCTAAAACTAAAGATTCAAAATTTGGAACTGTTGGTGCAGTGGCTTGTGACAGTAATGGAAATATTTCGGCAGCAACATCAACAGGAGGTATGACCAACAAGAAATTTGGACGTGTTGGTGATAGTCCGATGATTGGAGCTGGAAATTATGCAAACAATGAAACATGTGCTGTCTCATGCACAGGAAGTGGAGAATACTTTATTCGTGGAGTTGTCGCCTACGACGTGTCTGCTTTAATAGAGCATAAGGAGATGACTTTAGATGAGGCAGCTCAAGAGGTGATTCATAATCGCATAACAAAAATCAATGGAGATGGCGGTTTAATTGCAGTTGATAAGGATGGCAACATCAGTATGCCATTTAATACAGAAGGGATGTACCGAGCAGCAAGGTATACAGATGGATCACAAGAAGTGCTAATTTATAAATAGCAATTAATAATCAAAAGGAGCATCAATTGGTAAAACATGAACTTCCTTTGTTCGAAGATCATAAGTGTCGGAGTTAGCCAATACTTGCACTTTTAAATTGGTGATTGTCATTGGTGTTCCAATAGGAAGGATAGCTTCGGTGTTATGATGCAAATCGCTGCCATCAAACACAATTACCATTCCTGTTCCAATAACCCTAAGAATATGACGATCTTTAATTATAACCCCAGTGTTTTCTGCTAGTCCAATTCCTAGAATATGAGGATGTTTAGCAACGGCTTGTGTTATCCTACCAAATCTTCCTCGTTGAATGAAGTGGGTATCAAACATTATACCTGGAGTAAGACCTAGGCCTTTTGACATCTTTACAGCACCTTTGGTAAACGAATCAGCAGGATTTCCTCCTGCTATCATTTCTCTAGACATCGCCATAGCTCCTGCACTGGTACCAGCGAGGACAAAACCAGGTTCATTCTGATAGCGATTCATAAGAATTGAATGCAGCGTAGTACCTCCAATTTTTTGTGTAATTTTAGACTGATCACCTCCGGAAAACATGATGCAATTTGCACTTCGTGCTAATTCTAAATACTCGATTTTTTCAGAATGCTCCTTCTTTCTAATATCCATTACAACAACATTCTCACAACCAAGTTTATTGAAAGCATCAATATAATTCTGACCTACTTCAACTGGAATAGAACTAGCAGTAGGTATGATAACAAATAGCCCGTTTGGTCCACCAGATTCGTTAACTATTTGAGCTAAAATGCCCTCTTGGATAAACTCTAACGTGTTGCTTTCATTTTTCCCCTCCCCTTTATCCTCGTTTCCACCAATAGGTATTAGAGTTCCTTTTGCATTTTTAGTCATACTAGTAAATTAACAAATATTTGATGTATTATTGATATAGCAAAAGTATGGGCAACCTATATTTTAAAAAAAACAAAAACGAGTATGTTTATACACCAGTTGTAAATAACCGATTTTGAGAAACTGAAATACCCAAAAAAATTAAATGAGAATACGAGAAATTAATGCAATGAGAGGGCCAAATTATTGGTCTGTGAGGAGACATAAACTAATAGTTATGGTGCTTGATCTTGAAGAAATGGAAGAATTACCATCAAATAAGATTGATGGGTTTTACGATAGACTAATTGCCATGTTTCCGAGTATGTATTCTCATAGATGTTCTGTAGGAACGGAAGGTGGTTTTTTCCAAAGAGTTGAAGAAGGTACTTGGATGGGGCACATTATAGAACATATAGCACTCGAACTTCAAACTCTGGCAGGTATGGATGTTGGTTTTGGAAGAACAAGAGGATATGGTGAAGAGGGAGTGTACAATGTTGTTTTCGCGTATATGGAAGAAACGGTTGGTAGATATACTGCAAAAGCTTCCGTTCGAATTTGCGAAGCACTTATCAAAGGAGAAGAGTATGATATGTCTGAAGACATTCAAACTATGAGAGAACTGCGTGAGGCAGAACGATTAGGACCTAGTACAGGGTCAATAGTAGAGGAAGCAATTAAACGAGACATCCCATGGATGCGATTAAATAAGTATTCGCTTTGTCAATTGGGTTATGGTGCCAATCAAAAAAGAATTCAGGCAACAGTAACCAGCGAAACAAGCAATATTGGAGTTGATTTAGCTGGAGATAAAGAAGACACAAAATATCTGTTAGAGCAAGCAGAAGTTCCAGTACCAAAAGGTGAAATTATACGTAGAGAAAGTAGTTTAGAAGACTCGTGTAAATACGTTGGTTTCCCATTAGTAATCAAACCAATTGATGGGAATCACGGTCGTGGAATTACAGTTGATATTCAGAATTATGACGAAGCACTAGTGGCATTCAGAGAAGCTAAAAAAGTTTCAAATTCTGTTATAATAGAAAAGTTTATAACCGGTGAGGATTATCGTTTGTTGGTTATTAATCATGTCTTGGTTGCGGCTGCAAAGCGAACACCAGCTCATGTGATAGGAGATGGTAAATCTACAATTCAAGAATTGGTAGATGAGGTTAATAGTGATCCAAGAAGGGGGTATGGACATGAAGAAGTTTTAACCATGATTACGCTTAACGAGTTAACCATGACGCTAATTGAAGCAAAGGGATATACCTTAGATACGGTAATAGCGAAAGACGAAATGCTGGTGCTTAAAGATACTGCTAATTTGAGTACAGGAGGAACCTCCGAAGATGTTACAGATATGGTTCACCCAGCAAATGTGGCAATGGTTGAACGTATTTCTAGAATTATCGATTTGGATATCTGTGGAGTGGACATAATGACTTCAGATATTAGTGTTCCTTTGAAAAAGACAGGTGGAGCAGTTTTAGAAGTAAATGCCGGTCCTGGATTTAGAATGCACCTTGCTCCTTCAAGTGGACTGCCAAGAAATGTAGCAGCTCATGTAATTGATAAATTATTTCCTCCGGGAACTACATCTCGTATTCCAATAATTGCAGTGTCTGGTACGAATGGAAAAACTACAACTACGCGTTTAATAGCTCACCTCGCTAAAATGAAGGGGTATAAAGTAGGATACACCACAAGCGATGGAGTTTACATTCAAAATCAGTTGCTGGTTACAGGAGATTGCACTGGTCCTGCAAGTGCAGAATTTGTATTGAGAGATCCAACAGTGGATTTTGCTGTATTAGAGTCGGCACGTGGAGGATTGTTAAGAGCAGGTTTAGGATTTAAGAAATGCGACGTTGGGATTGTAACGAATGTTGCTGCAGATCATCTTGGGTTGAAAGGTATTCATACTGTTGAACAGTTGGCAAAAGTTAAAGGTGTTATTCCAGAAACAGTATTCCCAGATGGTTATGCCATTTTAAATGCAGACGATGACTTGGTTTATGGAATGCGTAAGAGTTTGGATTGCAATGTTGCATTGTTTTCAATGGATGAGAATAGTCCACATATAAAGGCAATGCAAAAGTTAGATGGACTCTCAGCAATATATGAAAATGGATACATTACTATTTGCAGAGGTGAATGGAAAATGAGAATTATTAAAGCCGTAAATGTTCCTTTAACCTATGGTGGAAGAGCAAAATTCATGATTCAAAATGTATTGCCAGCCGCTTTAGCTGCATATGTGAAAGGGTTTACACTAAACGACATTAAAACGGGATTGGAATCATTTATTCCATCTGCTTCTCAAACTCCTGGACGATTAAACTTATTTGAGTTCCACGATTTTTCAATATTGTTAGATTATGCTCATAATCCTGCAGGAATGAGAGCATTGAAACAATTTACCGATAATTTAGATGCAAGTAAAAAGGTAGGAATTATAGCAGGAATTGGAGATCGAAGGGTTGAAGACAACAATGAAATGGGAAGTATTGCAGCAGAGATGTTTGATGAAATAATTATCCGTCAAGATAAAAGACTCCGCGGTAAGACTGAAGAAGAACTAATTACCATGTTGGATGATGGAATCAAAATGAAAGATCCTAAGATTAAGACAACTATTATCCCTTCAGAGAAAGATGCTATTCTTCATGCCGTTAAAACAGCTGAAAAGGATTCGTTAATTGTGCTATGCAGTGATGTTGTTCCTGATGCTTTGGAGCTCGTTAAAAAGCTAAAAGAAGAAGAGGCTAAAAGGTTATATTAAGAAATCGGAAGCTATCGCATAATTCCATTTGCTTGTAAAACTCACATGTAAGTGGGCTTTTATTCTACCATTTTTAACGGTTATTGAGGTCTTATTGCAATCTCTATATAAGCGTATCAAAAAAATCGATAGGTTATTCAAACCAATTCTAAATAGAGGTGTTATATTTGCAGTTAGAATTAATCTAAATAAAAATAGTAGATGTTAAATTTCCCTATATACTTGGATAACAACGCAACAACTCCAATGGATCCCAGAGTTTTGGAAGCGATGTTACCTTATTTTAATGAAAGATTCGGTAATGCGGCGAGCAGAAACCATAGTTTTGGTTGGACTGCAGAAGAAGCTGTAGATTATGCAAGAGAGCAGGTAGCACGGTTAATTAATACATCAAGTAAAGAAATCATCTTTACAAGTGGAGCTACTGAATCTGATAATTTGGCAATAAAGGGAGTATTCGAAATGTATGCTTCAAAGGGGAATCATATTATTACGGCAACTACTGAGCATAAAGCAATTTTAGATGCTTGTAAAAAAGCGGAGAAGATGGGTGCAGAAGTGACGTATTTATCACCTGCTGAGAATGGAATCATTTCTTTACAAGATATTGAAAATGCAATAACCGACAAAACCATTCTAATTTCTATCATGCACGGTAACAATGAAATTGGAGTGCTTCAGGATATGAAAGGGATTTCTGCTATTGCGAAAAAGCATGGTGTTTTGTTTCATTCAGATGCTACTCAAGCAGTAGGGAAAATACCAGTAGATGTAATTGCTGATGGAATTGATTTAATGAGTTTTTCTGCTCATAAAATGTATGGCCCTAAGGGTGTTGGAGCATTGTATGTGCGAAGAAAGAATCCGAGAGTAAAGGTTACCAGCCAAATGGATGGCGGTGGTCATGAAAGAGGAATGAGAAGTGGTACGTTAAATGTACCAGGTATAGTAGGATTTGGAAAAGCATGTGAAATAAGTCAGAATGAAATGGCTGAAGAAGCAGCACGATTAAGCAAAATGCGAGATCGATTGGAAAAAGAACTATTAACCATGGAAGAAGCATATGTAAATGGAAGCGTTGAACATAGACTCCCGCATGTATCGAATATATCTTTCAAGTTTGTTGAAGGAGAAGGACTAATGATGGGAACTAAGGATATTGCTGTAAGCAGTGGAAGTGCATGCACAAGTGCAAGCTTGGAACCAAGTTACGTGCTAAAATCATTGGGATTAGATGATGAATTAGCACATTCTTCATTGCGTTTTGGTTTAGGAAGATTTACTACGGATGAAGAGGTTGATTTTGCTATTGATCATGTGAAGAAAGCAGTAAATAAATTAAGAGATATGAGCCCATTGTGGGAAATGTTCAAGGATGGAATTGATTTGAAGTCAATAGAGTGGGCAGAGCATTAAATAAAATAGAAATTAAGAAATTATAAAAACATGGCATATTCAGAAAAAGTAATAGATCACTACCAAAATCCTAGAAACATTGGTACCTTAGATAAGGATTCAAAAGCTGTAGGAACTGGACTAGTTGGAGCTCCAGAATGCGGAGACGTTATGCGTTTGCAGATTGAAGTTGATGATACTACTGGCATTATTAAAGATGCCAAGTTTAAAACATTTGGTTGTGGATCAGCTATTGCGTCATCTTCTTTAGCAACTGAATGGTTGAAAGGCAAATCAGTAAATGAAGCAATGGAAATAGATAACATGGACATTGTTGAAGAATTGGCTTTGCCTCCGGTAAAGATTCACTGTTCGGTATTGGCAGAGGATGCAATTAAAACTGCAATAAATGACTACCGTGTAAAGCAAGGTTTAGAGCCTATTGAGGACACGAAGAAACATTACTAATTAAACACTAGAATTATGATAACAGTATCTGAAAGAGCAGCATTACAAGTGGATAATTTAATGAGCCAAGAAAATCTTGGTGGAGATTACTTTATTCGTGTTTCTGTTGTAGGGGGAGGATGCTCTGGTTTAAGTTATAAAATGGATTTTGATAACGAAGATCAAGAAGGGGATCAAGTTTTTGAGAGCAACGGCAAAAAGGTTGTATGCGATATGAAAAGCTTTCTTTACTTATGTGGAACAGAATTAGACTTCAGTGATGGACTGAACGGTAAAGGATTTCAATTCAATAATCCAAATGCCAATAGAACCTGTGGATGTGGTGAAAGTTTTTCAGTTTAAAGCAAATTGTTAAAATAAATTTTTGAAAAGGAACTCATCACTGAGTTCCTTTTTTTATTTTTACCACTTCAATGCAACGGAACTCTAAAATCATTTCAAGATTAACAGCCCTTTGGGCTCTTAGTGAAGCGGGTTTAGGAGGCATAATGCATGCCTTACAATCTCCCTTTACTGGATTGTTTGTAGGAGGATTTGCAATTTTGTTGGTTACGCTTATTGCCTACTTCTCAGATAATCGTTGGGAAACGATAATAAGATCACTCTTGATTGTGATGATAATAAAGTTGGCTGTGAGTCCACACTCTCCACCAACAGCATATTTAGCGGTGACATTTCAAGCAATCATGGCAGGTGCTATTTATAGCAAACTGCGAATAAACATGTGGAGCACAATGCTATTGGGTGTGGTTACATTGGTAGAATCTGCAATTCAAAAGCTTTTGGTTTTATGGCTAATTTATGGAAATTCAATTTGGAAAGCCATTGATCAATTCGGTGATTATATTACCGCTAAAATGAGTTTTATGGCTGGTTTGGTCTCATCATTGGTCTTAATATCAGTTTACTTATGGATTTACGCTATTATTGGAATTGTACTTGGTTTCTTGATCTATGATATGATTCTATACTTAGAATACAACAAAGGGAATGTCCAATATCAGATAAAAGCTATTG